>NZ_DATGKU010000084.1:0-35804 GCF_035294505.1 Chthonomonas sp.
TGACCGGTTTGCACAGAAGGTTCCTCGTGGTTCAGGAACCTAAAAGCCTCGTCTCCTCCGGTATGGGGAGAGGCATGGAACGCACGACTTCTGTGTGAAGGTATCCGTCCTCGGTGGGCCGCTGCGGTGCGAGGCAAAACAACGAAATACGAACTCTATGGAACGACTTGTTACCTCTTACAATTAGCAAAGAAGAACACCTAGGTGCAGAGGTTTGCTTCTATTATAACACCGTTGTGAACGTATGTCAAGATTTTCCTGCTAGCCACAGCAATTTCAAGAAGAAGGCCGTTTTTTCTAACTGCAGCCCAGCCAAAAGAGAAGGATCACTTTCAAGATGTCGCTGTAGAAGTAGATTTGATGCAGGTCTAGTCCTTGGCTCGGCAAGGGCTGCCCACGAAAAAGGAGTTCGATTCGGGCATCCATCCCCGGCAAAAGCCAAAACGTCTGCAGCGCCAGTAGACCTAGCAAAAGGAGTACTAGAGGAAGGCGGAAGCGAAGCCTCTTCCTGGAGAACAGCACAAGCATCCATAGCGCCAGGGCACACCCCCACTCCACACGATTGAAAAGGTGAAAAGTAGCGCGCCCCACATCTAAGGCTACCGGCATTGTAAGGGAGGGCGCTTGGAACTTGGCAAGCGTTGCCAAAAAGGAGACGCCTACGAGCATCCCAGCCCAGTAGATAGGCAGTAACACGACGGCTCGCCCCAACCAAAAACGAAACCAGACAGAACGCATACCGAAATCCTCTATTTGGATAATTAGGTCTTAATATACCCTATTAGCGCTAATGTTCAAGCCCTCACCCCTCTCCCGTCCCTCAAGGCCGACACTGGGGTCCTCAGAAAATCTTGCAATTTTCTGGGGAAGTGCGCCCTCTCCCTCAGAGTTCGGCAGGGACTGAACTTAAGATTTCTCGCCTTCGGCTCGAAATGACAATCGTATCATTGGCTCTTCAAGCCTCTACTCCCCTCTCCCTATCAGAGAGAGGGGAGACCAATAAGCTACCTCTCGGTTTCTAGTGATAAGCTATTCTTTAGACACTAACCAAACTAGCCCCCTTTCTCCCGAATCGGGGGAAAGGCCGGGATAGGGGGCGAACAAGGTAGGCTTGTTCTGCTAATTGCCTCTAGAACCGCGAGATTGGCAGTCCCTGCAGCCCTACCCCCATCTCTCAGAACCGGTGGGGATTGAAATTCAAGATTTCTCGCCTTCGGCTCGAAATGACAGTTGTGGTATCGGCTCGAAATGACACGTGTTTATCTCGCCTTCGGCACGAAAGGACAGTCGTATCACCGGCTCTTCAAGCCTTCACCCCCCGCCCCTCTCCCACTTTGGGAGAGGGGAGACCAATAAGTTCATTGGCGGTTTCCTTTGATAAGCTGTCTTTTGAAAAACTGGCAAAATAGCCCCCTTTCTCCCGAATCGGGGGAAAGGTCGGGATAGGGGGCGAACAAGGTAGGCTTGCTCCGCAAACTGCCTCTAGAACCTTGAGGTTGGCAGTCTCCACAGCCCCCGTCCTTACCCATACAGGGAGAGAGGCTGACCACCTCAGCGGCCTATCTCATTTCTCCTTAATCGCCTCTTTCTCTGGCCGCTGCATCGCCGTGCGCTAGCACCTCCCGAATCGGGGGAAAGGAAGGGATAGGGGGCGAACAAAGTAGGCTTGCGAAATAGACTAGCTCTAGCATCGCGAGATTGGCAGCTTCTGCCGCCCTCACCCCCACCTCTCAGAACCGGTGGGAATGGAAACGCAAGATTTCTCGCCTTCGGCTCGAAATGACAGTTGTTTATCTCGTCTTCGGATCGAAAGGACAGTTGTCTTCGGCTCTTCAAGCCCCCACCCCCCGCCCCTCCCCCTATCAGGGAGAGGGGAGACCAACATGCTAACTCTCGGTTGCCTATGATAAACTTTCCTTTCAACTCAGGAAAGAATACAAAAAGATTCTGAGACAAGTAGAAACAGACCGGTAACAAAGTTGCCGGTTCCTTCTAACTCGATGTCAGGTAAAATCTTCCTACTTGAAGCCTCCAATGAAGGAGAATACGAATGTTCTACGCCAATTTTTGGAAGTCCCTCGTGTTGATAACCACAGCCGGCTCTGCCCTTTTGGCCGGTGCACAACAGAACCCCCCAACCAGCAACGGCCCCATCGTGGATCGATTCGGTCAGTATCTTCCCACCGATTGGCCTGGCAAAGTCCATACCGACGCCGACCTCGAGGCTGCCCTGCAAAAAGAGCAAGACCTTATGCGCACTCAATGGCTCTTGCCTCAACACCGCGATCCCTTCGGTGGCGAAACCGACTTAGGCTGGCACGCCAAGGCCACCGGTTTCTATCGAGTCATGCAACATAACGGGAAGTGGTGGCTCATTACGCCGCAAGGCAATCCCTGTTTCTACACCGGCGTCTGCACAGTGCCGACTCTTATAAACGGCACCCCGATTACGGGGCGTGAAAGCCTCTTTGCCTGGCTGCCACCCAAAACCGGTGCCTACGCTGCCGCTTGGGGCACCTCTCCATGGGATAGCAGCGACAAAACCGAATACTTCTCGTTTGATACGGCCAACCTCATCCGGAAATTCGGCGACGCTTGGGATCAACGCGCTCGCTCGGAGGCGATAGAGCGCCTGCAACATTGGGGATTTTGCGGCGCAGGAAAATGGTCGGAGAGGTTGCCCAACGTTCCCTCTCTCCCCGTCCTTTGGTACTCCGCAGACTACATAGGTCGCCATCCCGACATCTTCGACCCCAAAGTGCAGGCCCAAATTCGCCAGTCGCTTCAACAGCAGATCGCTCCACACAAAAACGACCCCTATATTCTCGGATGGTCTATCAAAAACGAGTTCGACGAAATTATCACCATCCAAGAGATAAAAGAGCTTCTTCAAAAGCCGGCCACGGTTCCGGCCAAACGGGCCTTGGTGGACGAGGCCTTAAAAACCCGTTATCATCATGACGTCGCTGCTATGGCCGCCGCTTGGAAGGTAAGTTCACCTGGCCGTGAAGCTCTCTATAACGCCCAACCAACACCGCCCATGGACGACCTCGAAGCCCTTCGGCAGTTCTTCGCCAGAAGCTACTACGCTTTTCTCTACAAAACGGTGAAGCAGATAGACCCCCATCATCTCTACTTCGGCTTCTGGATCGTGCCCGGCTGGTGGCAGAACGCGAGCGATTGGGGGTTGATTGCCCCCTACTGCGATGTCATAGGCTACGACCGCTACGCCACTACCTTCGCGGATAACTGGCTTGAAGGGCTGTTCAACGCCACCAAAAAGCCCGTGCTGTGCGGCGAGTTCTCCTTCCCGCCCTACTACAATGGGCAGCGCGGCTTTGGCCGCTACTTCGTATCCACCACAGATGAAAGCCAGGAGGCCGACCTTTATGCAAAGTGGGCGAAAGACGCTGCCGCAAACCCCTACTGCGTTGGCCTGATGTGGTTTGAGTATCGTGATGAACCCATCACTGGCCGCGGGCCGGGGCACGGCCCAGAAAGAGTCTACGGCGAAAACTATGCCTTCGGCCTTGTGGATGTGGCAGACCGCCCGCGCTGGGACCTTGTTACCCAAATGCGGGAAGTAAACCTGCAACTTGATCGCATTCGTGCGTCCGGCGAAACGACGCTTGCAAAGTAGAGCTGCCGCACAGCTAGCCCGCTTTCTGCCAGAACTGCCAACAGGCTTGGGCAATGGCCCACTCTTCTTGGGTACGAATAACCAATACGCGCGTTGGAGAGGCGGGAGTGGCGATGTCTCCATCTTCAGCGATCGCTTTATTTTTGTCGGCCTCGAGCGCGATACCCAAAAAGGCCAGTTGCTGACATGCAGCCTCACGCACAAGGGAGGAGTTTTCGCCTATTCCGCCGGTAAAGATCAGGGCGTCCACTCCGCCTAAACATGCGGCCATAGCCCCGATATGCCAACAGAGCCGATGCACAAACATGCGGAAAGCGAGCTGCGCACGCGAGTTTCCCGCCTGCATGGCCGCCTCTATCTCCTGCATACTGTGAGAGATGCCGGAGAGGCCTAACAGCCCCGAACGCCGCTCCAAAACCTCCTCCAATTGTGCTGGGGTATAGTAGCCTTTTTTCAAGAGATAGAGGAGCAAACCCGGGTCTATAGAGCCGGATCGGGTGCCCATCATCAGCCCCTCTAAAGGGGTAAACCCCATCGTTGTGGCCACACTTTTGCCGTTTTGGATGGCGGCCAAAGAGCAGCCGTTGCCTAAATGGCAGGAGACAAGGCGTAGCGAGTGGAGGTCGCGATGAAGCAACGTCGCTGCCCGAGCAGCCACATACTGGTGGCTGATGCCATGAAACCCATAACGCCGAAAACCCCGCTCTTTCCATTCGTAGGGACCGGCATAGAGGGCACCCTCTTCGGGCAGGGTGCTGTGGAAAGCGGTATCGAAAACAGCCAGTTGAGGCACGGCGCCGAACTGTTTTTCCACCGCGCGAATGCCCTCCAAAGCGATGCGATTATGCAGGGGGGCCAACTCCGCGAAGGCCTCGATATCGCGCTTAACCTCCTCCGAAATAGGCGTAGGCTCCCGATACTTTCCCCCTCCATGAACCACCCGATGCCCCACGATCGCAACGACTTCACTTTTGGGCAGCACCGAAAGCTCTTCGATGGTAGCCAACATAAGCCCTATCGCATGGACGGGTGAGGAGGCCTCGATTTGCCGATGGAGGGACTGGGTTGCGCTCTTCGCCTCCAGGGTCGCCTGGCCTTGCATGCGATCGGGGTGTTGCCACACGACACGCCCCTCCCACAGCGGAGCGGGGGGCGTCTCCTGAACGGCGGTAACGGCATATAAGGCGCCCTTATGGCTGCTTGAACCCTCATTAAGTACAAGAATGTTCACCGTCGTTTGTCCATGGGGGTTAGTTCGTCCAACTCCAATTCTTCACCTCGGGTAGGTCGTCGCCATACTCGCGAATATAGGCTTTGTGCTCCAGCAGTTTATCGCGCAACATCTGGCGCAGATGGGCGTGCGCCTGCAGACGCGGAACTCTGTCGAGCACATCCATCGCCAGGTGGAAGCGATCTAGCTCGTTGAGCACGCACATATCGAAAGGCGTCGTTATGGTGCCTTCCTCTTTATACCCTCTTACATGCAGGCGTTGGTTCGTGCGACGATAGGTCAAACGATGGATCAACCAGGGATAGCCGTGAAAAGCGAAGATGATGGGGCAGTCGGTGGTGAAGATGCTATCGTACTCCTTATCGGGCAATCCATGTGGGTGCAGACTCGGAGGCTGCAGAGTCATGAGGTCAACAACATTGACGACACGAATTTTGATGTCGGGGATATGCTTGCGCAGCCAATCTACGGCGGCAAGAGTCTCCAAAGTGGGTACGTCACCGGCGCAGGCCATAACCACATCGGGTTGACCGCCCTGATCGTTGCTTGCCCACTCCCATATGCTCACTCCCGCCGCGCAATGCTTGATGGCGTCGCTCATACTAAGCCACTGTAGCTCTGGATGCTTGCCGGCGATGACCACGTTAACATAGTTTCGACTACGCAAACAGTGGTCCATCACACAAAGCAGGGTATTGGCATCCGGCGGCAGGTAAACGCGGACGATCTCGGCCTTTTTGTTAACCACGACATCTATAAAGCCGGGGTCTTGATGGGTGAAACCGTTGTGGTCTTGGCGCCACACATGAGAAGTAAGAAGATAGTTTAGGCTGGCGATAGGGCGACGCCAGGGTAGCTCGCGAGTGACTTTTAGCCATTTGGCATGCTGATTGAACATCGAATCCACAATGTGAATAAAGGCCTCATAGCTGGCAAAAAGACCATGTCGGCCTGTTAAAAGATAGCCTTCCAGCCAGCCTTGACACATATGCTCGCTTAAAACCTCCATCACCCTGCCTTCCGGCGAGAGATGGTCGTCGGTGGGCAAAATAGGCTCGGTGGTCATTCGGTCGGTCACTTCAAACACGGCCTGAAGCCGATTCGATGCCGTTTCATCTGGGCACATGATGCGGAAGTTGCGGCTCTCCAGGTTTTTCTTCATCACGTCGCGCAGAAAACAGCCGAGAATGCGCGTGGATTCGGCCTGTTGGGTGCCCGGTTTCTCCACGTCAACGGCATAGTCCCGGAAGTCGGGCATGCGAAGGTCGCGCAATAAAGCCCCACCATTGGCGTGAGGGTTTGCGCTCATACGCCGCTCGCCTTGTGGGGCCAATGCCGCGATTTCAGGAAAGAGTTTTCCGTTTTTATCAAATAGCTCCTCCGGTTTGTAGCTGCGTAACCACTGCTCTAACATCCGGAGGTGTTCGGGCTTTCGGTGGAGTTCGGCAAGCGGAACTTGATGCGAGCGAAAGGTTCCTTCGACCTGCTGGCCATCCACGACTTTAGGGCCTGTCCATCCTTTTGGGGTGCGCAGGATGATCATCGGCCACCGAGGTCGCTTAGAAAAACCGTGGGAACGTGCATCCGCCTGAATCGTCCGAATCTCGCGTATCACAGTTTCCAAAGTGGAGGCCATTTGGGGATGGACGAGTTGCGGGTCGTGCCCCTCCACCACATAGGGGTGGTAGCCGTAACCCTCGAATAGCTTTATCAGCTCCTCCGACCCCATACGTCCGAGCACGGTAGGGCCGGAGATTTTATATCCGTTTAGGTGCAGGATGGGCAGCACGGCCCCATCACGAGCCGGATTCAGGAACTTATTCGAGTGCCAGCTTGTGGCACAAGGCCCCGTTTCTGCCTCACCATCTCCCACGACGCAACATACCAGAAGATCGGGGTTGTCGAAGGCGGCTCCATAGGCATGGAGCAGCGAATAACCGAGTTCACCTCCCTCATGAATGGAGCCGGGCGTCTCTGGAGCTACATGGCTGGGAACGCCTCCGGGGAAGGAGAACTGTTTAAACAGTCTCTTCAGGCCCTCTTCATCTTGCGACACATTGGGGTATATCTCGGAATAGGTGCCCTCTAGGTAGGCATTGGCGATGAGAGCCGGGCCGCCGTGCCCCGGCCCGGTTATGAAAATGGCGTTAAGATCGTAAAGCCGGATAAGGCGATTCATGTGGGCGTAGATAAAGTTGAGGCCGGGAGAGGTTCCCCAATGTCCTAGCAAACGGGGCTTGATATGCTCGGGAGTCAGTGGCTCTCGTAAAAGAGGGTTGTCCAACAGATATATCTGCCCAACCGACAGATAGTTTGCCGCTCGCCAGTAGGCGTCGATCAGCCTAAGCTCTTCTGGATCAAGAGACTTGCCTTGTCGCTTCACGAATCGGGACCTCCTCACATTTAAGTGGAGTGGGATAAGAGAACTATACCTGAAAACGGATAAAAGTAGGGTAATATCCTTATTATCACTGAAGGGAGGGCGACTATGTTTCAGACGATTCTCGTTGGATACGATGGCTCTGAAAATGCGCTTCATGCGGCGGAGAGTGCGGCTCGCTTGGCAAAGCTTTTTGGCTCCCACGTCATCCTACTTAACGTTTTTCCCTATCCCTATACGTTGATACCGGATGGCCTTTTCGACCAAGGCGAGGTGGCTCTCGACCCGGAAACGGTGGCGCGCTTGGCACGAGAAGACCTAAGGGTGGTAGAGGATGTGGCACTGCCGGTGTTCGAGAAGTACGGAGTGGCTTGCCAAATTGTGCAAGAGATCGGGGCGCCCATCGAGAAGATACTGCATACGGCCCGAAAGCACCATGTGGACCTCATCGTGGTTGGCAGTCGAGGCCTCAGTGGGTGGCAGCAGCTTCTGCTCGGAAGCGTGGCCAGCGGGGTTCTACAGCAGCACGATTTTCCGGTGCTTGTAGTGCGCAAACAACGGGTGGAGTTTCGCTCGCTGCTTCTGGCCACCGATGGGTCTGCAAGCTCCGCGAAGGCGGCGGCGACGGCCTTCGAGCTTGCCGATCGACTCGATGTGCCTCTCTCAGTGCTCTGTGTGAGGGACACGCGAAAACATTGGCTTGCACGCAAGACAGAGGCGACCATAGATACCGGTCAGCTGCAGAAGGCGCTTGAAGAGGAGCTGGAGCGGCTGCGCGGCAACAAAGACGTGCTGATCCACCTTCGTCTTCGCGATGGAAACCCGGCCCAAGAGATCGTGGAATTTGCTTCTGAAAACGATAAAGACCTCATTATAATGGGCAGTCGAGGGCTTGACCCGGTGCGGTCGCTCTTCCTCGGCAGCACCTCTCGCGCCGTGGTGCATCACGCGCCCTGTTCGGTGCTGGTGGTGCCTCGTGGAGAATAGCCGCGCTGCGGCAGTGAGGAGGAAAAGATGAACGCTTTAGCATGGAACCGCTTTCAATTTGGGTTTACGGTCACCTACCACTACCTCTTCCCACAGCTTACCATGGGGCTTGCCTTGCTGATCCTGCTCTTTAAGCTGATAGCCCTCAAAACGAAAAACACGCTCTATAACGATGCAGCTCGCTTCTGGGGGCGCCTGTTCGGCATCAATTTCGCCATAGGGGTGGTTACGGGCATCCCCATGGAGTTTCAGTTCGGCACAAACTGGGCGCGCTTTTCTAGCTTTGCCGGAGGGGTTGTGGGCAATACCCTCGCCATGGAGGGTATGTTCGCCTTCTTTGCCGAATCGGCCTTTCTTGGGCTTTTCCTCTTCGGAGAGCGCCGGTTCGGAAACAAAGTGAACCTTCTGGCCGCCTTCATGGTGTTCTTCGGCTCTTGGCTTTCCGGATACTTCATCATTGCTACGAACGCTTTTATGCAGCATCCGGTTGGCTATGGCATCGGCCCCGATGGACGCCTCATGCTGGTGAACTTTTGGGCTTTCGTTCTCAACCCCTGGGCCATCTATGAGTATCTTCATAACATGTGTGCCTCCGTGGTGACCGCCTCGTTTGCCGTGGCGGCAGTAGGCGCTCTTTACCTTCTGCTGGGCAGGCATCGGGAGTACGGCAAGATTTTTCTTAAAATGGGCGTCATCGCAGGTCTGGTCTCTTCGCTGCTTCAGGTGTTCCCCACGGGCGATGCCCAGGGCAAGATGTTAGCACGCTATCAGCCGCCCGCTTTAGCCGCAATGGAGGGTGCTTTCAAAACAAGCGCCCACGCCCCCCTTGTGATCATCGGTCAGCCTAACGAGCGCACCGGTCAGATCGAAAACCCCATCACGGTGCCGGATGTGCTGAGTTTTCTTGCCTACGGCTCTACGCGCGCCGAGGTGCGAGGGCTTGACTCGTTTCCACCCGACCAAAGGCCGGATAACGCGATTATGGCCTACTATGCCTACCATATCATGGTGGGTTTGGGCACGATTTTCATTGTGCTCATGGGGCTTTCGGCTCTTCTGCTATGGAAAGGGCGCCTCGATACCTTTCGCCCCTTGCTGTGGGTGCTGCTGTGCAGCTTTCCCTTCCCCTACATCGCGACGACGATGGGGTGGGTTGCTGCCGAGATGGGCCGGCAGCCGTGGGTGGTCTACGGGCTGCAGCGCACGGCGCATGCCACATCGCCTCTGCTCAGCGGCGGGGATGTGGCGTTCTCAACGCTCGGCTTTATGGGGCTGTATCTCGTTATCGGCATCGTGTTCCTCTACCTCTTCTGCCGTGAGCTGGCCCACGGACCCAGCCCATTGACCGCTACCGGGGAGGCTGTTGTCTCGGAGTCGGGGGCGCCCGTTACCGTTTAAGAAAAAGGAGGTTCATATGGCCACGCTCTGGTTCGCGCTGCTTTGCATGATGCTGATCGTCTACGTGGTGCTCGATGGGTTCGATTTCGGCGCGGGCATCTTGCACGTTTGGGTTGCCCGCAGCGATGAGGAACGTCGAACGATCATTGCGGCCATCGGGCCGGTTTGGGATGGCAACGAGGTGTGGCTGATCGCGGCAGGGGGCGTTCTCGTATGTGCCTTCTCCCGCGTCTATGCAGCGGGCTTCAGCGGATTCTACCTTCCGCTTATGATGGCGCTCTGGTTGCTCATCCTCAGAGGGCTTTCCATTGAGATGCGCTCGCACGAAAAAAACTTCCTATGGCGCAGCTTTTGGGATGGTCTGCTGTTCTTCTCCTCAGCGCTCATGGCCGTTGTGCTAGGAGCAGCACTTGGTTGCATTATTCGCGGAGTGCCGATTAACCAAACAGGTTTCTTTGAGGGCCCCCTTTTCACCGATTTCCGCGTTAGCGCGCATCCAGGCGTGCTCGACTGGTACACGGTTTTGGTAGGCCTTTTCGCGCTCTGTACGCTGGCGCTGCACGGTGCCCTTTACCTCTACTGGAAAACTGCCGGGCCGGTACAACAACGATGTCGTGCCCTAGCGCCCTATCTTTGGGGCATTCAGGTCGTGCTCGGCGTTGTTACGACCGTCGCGACCAATGCGGCTCGGCCCGATCTCTACGTGCATCTCATGGCTCGTCCGTGGACATGGATATTTGCCATCACGATTCTGCTGGGCGTTGTTGGCATCCCCCTCCAGTTGCGCCGCGGAAGCGAGCTGCCGGCATTTCTTGCCTCCTGCGCCGTTATCGTCGGCCTGCTGGGGGCCACAGCGGCAGGGCTTTATCCCACCGTTCTTCACTCCACCATTAGCCCCGCCTACGATCTCACCATTTACAATGCCGTCAACGGCGAGAGCACATTGCGCATCGCCCTGTTTTGGTGGATACCCGCGTTCCTTTTGGCCGTTCTCTATTTTGCGACTATCTACCGCCTCTTTCGTGGCAAGGCAGAGCTAGACCCAACCGGTCAGAGCCACTATGGCTAGGGGCTTATTTGCAGAGGGAGACGAGCAAAACGGGGGCTGTGGCAACACAGCCCCCGTCTGTCTTTATCGGCTCAGAAAGCAAACGGAATGTTGATGTCGAGATCCACCCCGAGTTGATCGCATCCGGCGACCACTTTGGCCCGCACGGTGCGCCCATGGCGGAAAGCGATGGCGGTGACGGTGTAGTTGCCCTGCGGCAGATTGATGAGGTGATACATGCCATCCGGTGCCGTCGTCGCATAGAACACCCGTTTTGAGCCGGCCGTTCGGGCGATAACGGGGATGTTCCCCAAAGGCGTGCCGTCCACGGTAACCTGTCCCATAATGCCGCCCACGTTCGTGCCTCGTGCGTTTTGAAGCGCGAGAGTCGCTGCGGCATCTATGCGCCCATAGCCGTAGGTGGGGTCGTATCCTCCGTCCCGCCGATTGTTCAGCTGATGGCAGCCCCTTTCGATATAGTTTACAAGAATCTGCGGGGCGTTCGGCGTAAAGGGGGTAATACCCAGCCGTGCAGCAAGGAGGGCGGCCAGGGCTGCAACATGAGGACAGGCCAGCGATGTGCCCGGTAGATAGCCGTAGTTAAGGCCGTACAGCCCTAAGGCGGCATACAGTCCATCGGGATTGTTGGGGTCGGGGTTGGAGAGAAGCACCTGGTAGGTTGGAGCCAGCGACCAAACCAGCACATACTCTTGAATGGGGTTCAATCCTAGGTCGGCTCCGTTGGGGCTGTTGTTGTAGAACTCGGTGATGTCGCCTCCTGGCGCAGCGCAGCCGAGTTCATAGCCATCGTTGCTGTAAGAGGCCAAATGTTCGTCGAGAACGGTGTTTGGCAACCCATCCGGCCCGATGGGGTCGCCGTAGGCGGTGGCGGCCACGGCCAGCACATGGTCGCAGCAGGCCGGGTAGCGGCGCGTTCGAGCGAGGATGGGGTAATTTGGATCGCCGTCGTTACCGGCAGCGGCCACGCAGAGGCAGCCGTGGTTCCATGCATAGTTAATGGCATCCTGCAGCGCCTGCGGAAAGTCTGTGGTATCGAGCGTAAGGCTGAGGTTGATGGCGATGCAGTGCTGGTCGGCCGCATACTGAATGGCATCAATGAGGTCCGAATCGGAGCCGTCTCCGTTGGCATCTATGATCTTGATGGGCACGATGACGGCGGGAAAAGCCAGACCGGGGATGCCGAGGCCGTTGTTGGGAGCCGCCGCGATGATGCCGGCAAGGCTTGTGCCGTGACCCACATCATCAAAAGCGTTGGTGACGCCTCCTCCTTGATCGCCATCAATGAAGGTATGGGCAAGGGCCTCGTCAATTTGCCCTCCGTTTGTGATGTCGGCATCCGTCACGCCCCCGCTGGGGTTGCCGGTATAGGTAAAATCGGGATGGGTGAAATCTATACCGCTGTCAATCACGGCCACGCGAGGCAGTGCGGGCGAGAGGGGATTGTTTCGATAGAGCTGGGCACGCTCCTGAGCCGTCTCGTAATGGCCGGGATAGATATTCCAGGCAGCTAAGGCGTTTACCGTTTCGAGGTTCCATGTGTAAGTCCAGTAGGACGAGTCGTCTTGGCGGGCTGTATCCGGCGTGTCCAAGCCGGAGAGCACCACAATGAGGTGTTCCAAATCTACCCGTTTCCAATAGTAGTCGTTGGGGTCGGGCAGTGGGGTGTTGCACAGTTCCACCGGATAGTCCGGCTCCGCTCGCAGAACTCCCGGCTGTTTACGCAGCAGTTGCAGTGTGGCGTTGAGCGCGGAAGGCGAAGGCAACCGGTAGGTCGTCCACCCCAAAACCTTGTTGCAATGGCAGAACCGCAGAGGGGTCTGACCGTCAGCAATGGCGTGGGCGTTGAGCAGGGCGATTTTGGTAGAACGGTTAAAGCGCGCCGCGAACTGGGTAGGCGAAACCCCCGGAGCCAGCTTCACCAGAATCTGCTGTATGGGATGGTGAGTCTGTTTGCGAAACGGCAGGCTGAGGGGCTGCTGTAGCAATTCGGGGCCGAGTGCTGATACACGGTAGGCCCCGCCCAACAGCGCTGCACAGAGTGTTAGGGCCAGTAACAGCCGAACGTAAGACCGACGGTAAGTTCGTTGCAATGATCGTTTCATCTTTCCTTCCTCCTAATTGAGAAGAACGGTTTGCGCGATAGAGAACTTCGGGGGCGCATGGTGGGCGCCCAGAGACAACAACACGACGGGTTATGCAGGTTTTGCTCCGCACCTGCTAACATAACGGGTTAGGGGAGGCGTGAAAGGCGCTCCCAACAACCGGAAACTTATAGATGAGCACCTAAGAGCTAGAAACGTTCAGAAAAGGATACATAGAAAAATTGCGCAGGCACGATGCGGATTCCTTCTTTTTGCAAAGCGCAAATTCAGGCGAGGAGAAGATGCCTATGAAGAGGGCCTCCATGCAAACGCTCAAAACCGAGCCGCCGGTAGAGCGATTCGGCCGGGCCGCCCGCTTCGGTGAAAAGATAGGCAAGCTGGTTGCCTTCGGCAAGGGCATCGGCGATGGCGCGCGTCACAAGAGCCGAGGCCACCCCACGCCGACGCCATTCAGGGTGTGTAATAACGCTATCTATGCGTGCCCACCCATGGGCTGAGAAAAGATCGCAGGCCCCTACCGGAGTCCCTTCGATATAGGCTAAATAGAGCCGACACGCGGGAAAAAGGGCCTCCGCTTCCGCCACAGCGCGCCAAAACTGACGCTCTTCCTCCGTCCGTTCGTCGCATATCTGCAACTCTACCCAAAGGCGCCGAGCCTCGGCATCGTGGGAAGGAATGGCTTCCACGCGAACGTGAGGCGACGGTGGTGGCGGCGGTTGAGAGGCCCTATAGGCATATAGAGGATACCGGCTTTGATTCTGCAGGGCACCTTTCCTTAAAAGGGCATCTAGAAAGCCTTGTTTCTCGGCCACAGGGTCTATATCTATCACGATAGGCCATGTACGGTGCTTCTTAAAAACGGTGGCAACCTCTTGCAGTACCTTTTGGGGGCCTCGTCCATCATCTCGTAACCGGAGGGCACGATTGGCGTCGTGATATTTTGGGAGGGTTTCGCTGAAAAGATACCAAGCGCAAGCGGTTTGCCGCGGTTCACCGGCAAAGGCGAAGTAAAGAATCTCGTGCTCTAACAGAGGATCAAGCCACCACAACGTGTCCATAAGACGACTGCGAAGGGTTTTCGCTATTATACTGCTTGCTCATAGTCCTTTCGCAAAATGGCGCAGATGCCGCAGTCCTCATAACGGTCGGCGTGTCGTATCCACTCTCGCAGAGTGCCCTCATAACGCATTCCCGCTTTCTCCATGACCCGTCGTGAGGCGGGGTTGCGCGTAAAGTAGGTAGCGTAGATGCGGTTAAGACCAAGTGTGTCGAACCCGAAGGCGATAACGCGCCGCGCCGCTTCGGTGGCATAGCCTTGACGCCAGTAGGGAACGCCGATCCAGTAGCCCATCTCGGCACGATGATGAGCGGGCTGCACGTGTAGCTCTATAGCGCCCACAAGGGTTTCATCTGCTCTGCGGATGATGGCGAAAGGGTAGTTCGTGCCGGCCGCGATTTGAGTGGCATGCCCGGCTATCCACGCCGCCGCAGCACCTTCGGGATAAGGGTGCGGGATATTGGTAGTGGTGTCGGCGATCTCCGAGGCTCCTGCTAAGCGTTGCACTACGGGCGCATCGCTTAGAGTAAAAGGGCGCAAGAGCAAACGCTCGGTTATTAACTGCAGCTGTGGTTGCTCTGTCATCCGCAACGGTATCTCCTTTCTTGTACCCTTTGTCCGTAACTTTACCGGTTTTGTTGTTTAGATACCGTATAACTACGTGCTCTATACTTAAGGGGTTGCGGGCAAGCACCTATAATGTGAAGAAGTCTCAAAATAACGAAGGGGGAGACAACGATGTCCACAAGCGGTGCCATTCGAGACGGACGTTTCGAGGTGCGCTTCAACGACAACTACACCGAGGCCACAGTAACCATCTATCCGCCGGAGACCGGCGGTAGACCGGTAAGTGCCGACGAGATCGTGAAGCGCTTTCGTGAGCTAGGGGTTACCTATGGCATTCGCGAAAGCGCCATCCGTGAGGCCGTCCATAACGCCCAACCGGGGCAAGACCCCATCACCTTTGTTGCCGCACAAGGAGTGTTGCCTGTGGATGGAATGGACGGCGTTATCCACTTTCGCATTCCGCAGGAGATTCTCACACGCCCGTTACCGAAGAACCGTTTCGGTCAGGTGGACTGGTTCGCCATTGAGCCAGAACGTTTTGTAGAGGCCGGCCAGGAGCTTGCTTGCATTGTGCCGCCGAGTGCCGGCACGCCGGGGAAGACTCTCATCTGGCCTATCCGTGTGATAGAGGCGAAGCCGGGGAAACCGGCGGACCTGCGCCCTGGCCCCTGTGTTCGCGTTTCGGAGGACGGCTTCCACTTCTACGCTACCACAGAGGGGGTTGCCGAGTTGCAGGGCAGCCGACTCGGTGTGCGTGCGTTTTCGCGCGTACATCACACATTGCGCGGCGGCCTGCATCGTTTTGCCCATGGGGCCGCCGTTGTCGGCGACACGATCGGCGCCTGGATCGTTTCGGGAACCTTTCTTGCATTGCGTGGTCGTGCCATCAACTCCTTGCTGCGGGTTAACGGTGACCTGTATCTCCATAGCGCTATCGGCTGTAAAATCGTTGTGACCGGCGATCTCTATGTGGATGGTACCCTGAACAACTGCCAGGTTGATATTCGAGGTAAAATTTTGGGTGGGCCCGATTCGCAGATCGTAGGTGGCTCTATCTGCGCCCAATCCGGCATACAGATTCAGCAGTTAGGCTCTCCAACAGGCACGCCTACCGAAGTTATGGTGAGTTCTGGCCGTTACAACCAGGTGCGCGCCCAGGAGATCGAAGAGGAGCTTGCAGCGTGCGAAACCCACATCGAATCGATCTGCCGTGCCTTAAAACCTTTTAGCACGCTGCGACTGCGCACGCTGCCGGAGGAGAAGCAGACGCTGGTTCAAAAGCTACAGGATCAGCTCCAGGCCTTGGAGGAGCATCAGCGAATGCTCTATGGGGAACGGCGCAGTTTGAGCATCAGCCGGCCGGAATCGGTTCATGCGACCATTCAAGTGGCGGGAACTTCTTATCCAGGGGTACGCATAGAAATAGGGAACGCGAGCACGGTGCTGGGGACTCAGGCGGACAACTGTCGGTTTTACGTGCCGTTCGGCGAAAACCGCATTCGGAGCGCCCCTCTAAAAACAGAGCAAGAGAGGGTTCTCGCTGTCTAGGAAAGAGCGGTGGAGACATCTTTTAAATTAACACGCATCGTACGCACACAATCCTCCGAGATATTTCTTATCTGGGATGGTGAGCGCCGTATCGGCCAGGCAGACATCCATTATGCCAACGACACCATCCACGCTACCATCATCCTTGAGGTAGACCTCAGCGTTGCCGAAGAGGAGGAGTTGCTCGCCCAAATAGACGACGATATCGTCTCCTCCTACCTCCCTCGCTTTGATAGGGAGGATTTTGTCGCCCACGTTTTTCGCGGCGAGGAGATCAGCCGCTACACAGATAGCTCCGGGCCTTTGGAGGATTTTGAAGAGGAGGATGACGAGGACGAGGAAGATGAAGATGAGGAGGAATAGCGCGTGACGTCCTCTTCCACCTCCGGCCGCAAGAGCCGAAAACTTGGCGCGCCGGAACCTATTGCGGCTCTGAATAAGGTGCGTATTTTGGAGCTGGACAAGCCATGGACGGAGCGGGAGCCGCTTGTTGATGTTCGTATCCACTGCCCCGATGTCGTTTTATCGCCTCATCTTTGCCCCTACTTACGTCGTACCGTAGCCGACATGCTGAATCGTGCCCAGGCCTCGTTGCCACCGGGCTACAAGCTGCGTGTTGGTACGTGCCTGCGAACGCTTGACATGCAGAAGAGCGGGTGGGATAGCTTTTTTAGGCGTATGCAGGAGGAGCACCCCAATTGGCCTCTCTCGGCATTACGGCGGGCCACAAATAAGTACTTTGCGCCCTACGATCAAAAGGCACCCCCTGGACACTGCACAGGCGGTGCGGTGGATGTGGGGTTGCTTGGCCCCGACGGAAACCCCTTGGATATGATCGCGCCCACCAAAGGATGGGAAGCGGCCTATACGTGGTCTGACAAGATAGGCCCAGAGGCCAAACGGAACCGCATGATGATGGTGGAGGCCATGCTGAATGCCGGTTTTTCCAACTGCCGCGACGAATACTGGCACTACTCCTGGGGCGATTCGGCCTGGGCCGTGCGGGTTGGCAAAACGGAATGCCCCTACGGATGGGCCTATCCGCCGGTTGCTCTCGAAACGGACTTTGCTGGGAAAGACCTCCGCATTGACAAAGCGCAGGCCGCCAATCCCCTTATCGAAACCGAACGAGATTGGCACGGGCGACCTCTCCGCGCACGAGGCCGCTTCGACATCCTGCCCCCCACTAGAGACGATGGGCGACTCTTTGCCATCGGCCTCTACTGGGCGAAAGGAGTTGATGTGGAGCTGGAAGCCTGCCTGCCGGAAGAGATGAAGCGATCTTTCCCGATTTTTGTGGGTGATGGCAAAGAGAGTTGGGAACCCCTCGAAACTTGGGAACGACAGGGAAATCGCCTGCGCATTTGGCTTTGCCCTAAAGCCGATCGGGTCTATCTCACCGACTATCCCCCGCCACCTAAAGAGCCAGACCGGCAATCTTCAGATACCTCCGCCTAAAGGCAGGAGGCTTGCACCTAACCCGAACTCCCCTCTAGCCTAGCCGGCGTTGACGTTCCCTTTATTCTCCAACGAAAAGAAGAGAATGCAACTCGGTGCAGAGAGGGCTACTTGTCGGTTCAAAAATTGGGGCATTCCTGTCTCTTGATCAAGGAGGAAAAACACCACATTGTTGCTCTTTTGGTTGGCCACCACAAGCCATCGTCCGTCCGGAGAGATGGCAAAGTGGCGCGGCCAGTCGCCCTCTACCGATATATGTCCTCTCGGTAGGAGCCGGCCGGTTGCCTCCTCTACCTGAAAAACAGACAGGCTATTGTGCCCCCGATTGGCCCCATAGAGAAAGCGCCCATCTGGCGATAGCGCCACTTCGGAGGGGTAGTTCTCACCAATAGGCGATTCGGGGAGGGTGGATTGGGTGTGGGTTGCAGTGAGTAAGCCCTTTTCAGGGTCAAATAGAAAGCCGGTGACCGTGGAGTTTAACTCATTAATCACATACAGAAAGCGCCCATTGGGGTGGATGGCGATATGCCGCGGCCCCGCTCCGTCAGGCAAAGCGACCTGATCATGAGGTTCAATCCGAGCTTTCTGGCGGTCAATGCGATAGACAAAAACCCGATCCACGCCTAAATCGGCCACGAAAAGATAGGGTTGTTGTGGGTGAGGAATCGTACAGTGAGCATGCGGCCCCTCCTGCCGATCGGGGCGTGCCCCATGTCCCTCATGGTGAATGCAGGCGGCTTCGGGATGAAGGGCGCCGTCCGGGGCTAAGGGTAGCAGGTGCACGTGTCCGCTGCCGTAAGACGCCGCAAACAGCATCTGCCCCATCGGGTCTACGGAGAGGTGGCAGGTATAGGTGCCGGAGAGGACTTGATCGTTCTTAAATCGTAGTTCGCCCGTAGTCGGTTCCAGGGTGTAGGCGGTAACGCGCCCCGGCTGCGTCTCACTTAGAGCGTAGAGGGTATGCTTGTTTGGATGTAGACCGAGGAATGCGGGCGCTTCAAGGCTGGCAACGCTGCGTTGAGAGGTGATCTCTCCTGCCTCCGAGAGTTCAAGCAACCCGATCTGCCCGCTGTAAGTGCCGACATAGATTCGCATCATGGCATCGGTGCTCCTGTTTTTCAGGGATTCTACCAGAACCGGATGCGATTATCCTCTAGGCCTCGGTACGTGCAGGAAACGGAAGCGCGTGGCCGGAGAAAGAGGAGCGTCGAAAGAGTGCACGCTCTCTCGACGCTCTGCAGAACTACGCAGTTCGACGGAGTTTGCGGCGAATGGCAAAAAGCCCGCCGCTGCAGAGAAGGGCGCCTAGGCCCGCTAGCGACGAGGCCTCCGGAGTGGAAGTGAGGGAGCCTTTGATGAAGTAAGTATTTCCATTACCTGCAGTCACATGGAAGCCGAAGCTGCTTGGGGTCGGTGTGTTGAGAAACTCAAACCCGCTTACCGAGTGGCTTGAGGTAACGGCGTTGCTCTTGCTGTTGTTCTCGTATCCAAACATCTGGCCGGTTGCGTTGTGCCCGGAAATATCGTCTTTCTCGCTCCAACCGCTCGGCGTTGTGTAGCCGGAGGGAATCACGGAAGAGACGGGATTGTCGAACAGCTCAAAAAAGCCGAAGATGTTCGTGATGGTGGTGCTGCCATAGCCGGCGTTTGGCGCCAGGGAGAGGCTATAGGAGGCAACTCCGTTGGAGACGGTTTTGTTGAGGGTAATGCCGTGGATAGCCCCCACATTCGTAAAAGAGCTGTAGCTCTGCGCATGAGCCACCGCCATCGAGCACCCTATAACAGCAGGGATGGACAACAATCTAAACAAACTTTTGAGATGCATCTGTTCCTCCAAAATTTTCTATTGCGTGAAGCTGTACAGCGAATTTCAAAGGCGCTACAACAACCAACAACGCCTACATCTAAGTATGCATTAGCTATGGGTTTAAATAAAATGACAAAAATGCCGGTTTTTATGATCATCTTTGGTCTCCGCCGGCGTAGGAGCAAAATGCTGTAAGGGCGAAGCAGGAAATTTTTAGCGAAAACACGAAGTAACAAAAGATACAGGTAGGCACGGCCTCCCTACACAAAGAAAGAGGCCATCCTGAAGGAGGTTGAAACCATGTTGACACCCGAACAGCTCGATTTCTATCGGGAAAACGGTTACCTACTGGTGAAAGGGTTGCTGACGCCGGAAGAGGCGGCTCTCTATCGTAAAGCCTGCCATGCGTTGGCCGAACGCCTCAGTGCCATGCGCAACATAGATGCCACTTGGGGCAGCGCCAAGCAGGCAGTCGCCGGTGCAGAGAAGACGGTGGTGCTGCACTGCCACGATGTGCAGTTCTATGATGCCCTCTTCACCCGTCTCATTACCGACCCGCGCCTAACCGATGCGGCTGCCGAGATCATCGGCTCACCTAACGTGCAACTTCACCATACCAAGATGTTTATCAAGCCGCCGGAGAAGGGCGCGCCGTTCCCTATGCACCAGGACGCCCCTTATTTCCCCCATGAGCGCCATACCATGATCGCGGCCATCTTCCATTTCGACGATGCTCCCATCGAAAAAGGCTGCGTTCGCGTGGTGCCCGGCAGCCATAAGTTGGGAATGCTGGAGCATAGCCCGGAGGGTGGTTGGCATCTGCCGTTCGAGCAATACCCTATCGAAAGCGCTGTGCCCTGCCCGGCGGAAGCAGGCGATGTGCTCTTCTTCAGCTACCTAACCATTCACGGCTCCGGGCTGAATACCAGCAACGAGGCGCGTACTACCCTTTTGGTGCAGATGCGCGATCCCACCGATAAGCCGACGCAGATGGTGCATCTCTCTCGAGGCCAGGGCATGATGTTGCGGGGGATCGATCCAACCGCATCGGGCAAAGCCGCCTGGCAGGAGTAGCGCCGAAAATGATCGTCTCGAATGTGCCTTCGGAGCCTACCGCTCAAAAGGAGGTCTATACGCCTCCGTTGCCGTTGGATGGATTCTCAACGGAGGAGTTTCGTAGCCGCCGCAAAGCCTTGCGCGAAACCTATCCGGATGGCATCTTGCTGGTGCGCGGTTCCACAGAGAGGGAGTTTACCGGGCCTCTGCCCTATCGGCAGAATAGCGCCTTCTACTACCTCACCGGGGTGCAGACTCCAGGAGCTTTCCTCGTTATGCTGCCGGAGGGCGTGCCTCCGCATGTAGGAAATACAGGCCTAAGCAAACAGGTGCGTGAAATCCTTTTTCTGCCGGCCCGTAATCCCTCCTGGGAACTCTGGACGGGCCCCAAACTTGGCCCCGGAGAGGAGACGCAGAGGCTTACCGGCATCGAGGCAACTTTAGAGGCAGGACGCCTCTGGGGGCTGCTGACCACGTGGCTATCGTACTGTGCAACCCTCTACGTTGTGGCGCCTTATGGAGAGGAGGCTCGGTTTTCACCGGATTATGCGCTTATCGAGCGTATTCGCCAAATGGCTCCGACGGCGCAATTTCGAGACCTCGGCCCAGGGCTGGCAAAGCTTCGCATGATCAAATCTCCTGCGGAAATAGAGCGTATCGAACAGGCCATCGCCATTACCGATGAAGCCCTGCAGGCTGCACGCAATCTCATTCATGAAGGAGATGGACGCTACGAATACGAGGTCGAGGCCGAGGTGCTTCACACCTTCCGACGTCATGGAGCGGTTTTAGGCTTTGCCCCTATCATCGGCAGCGGCATTAACGCGACCATTCTCCACTACACCGATAACAGAAAGCGCATGGAAAACGGTGAAACCGTTGTGGTAGACATCGGGGCACAGGTAGGAGCCTACACGGCCGACCTCACGCGCACCTTTATTGTAGGGGGCAGGCCCTCCGAGCGACAGCGCGAGATATATGCAACCGTGGCGGCCACCCTGAAGCATCTGGTGGACTCCTACCGACCCGGAGTCGATTCGTTAGACGATCTAAATAGGCGCTGCAAAGCGTTTTTGAAAGAGCACCCACTACGAGTTCGCAGTGCAGGCGGCGAGGAACAGACCCTAGACACCTTCATGCCGCATGGGGCAGGGCATCATCTGGGGCTAGATGTGCACGATGTGGGAGAGCGCTACGAACCGCTGCAACCCGGTGCCGTCTTTACCATCGAGCCGGGCCTCTATCTCCCCGAGGAGAGAATAGGGGTACGCTTGGAAAACGACTATCTGGTAACCGAATCGGGGCTACGGGAACTGGGCAACGCGCTTTCCGTTGACGTGGAGTTGGAATAGGCTCCTGTGGAGTGGCGGCCCTTGTAAAAAGGGCGGAAAAGCAGTAAGATCAATAGACATGGAAGAGATTTCTCAAGAACAGCCCCGCCCGCTTTGGAGCGCCGAAGATCAGCACGCACGCCTCGAAGAGCTGCTAACCGACGACCCCGAGAAAAAGTTTGCGCCGCTGCGCCGCGATGTGCGCAGCTTAGGCCGCCTACTGGGTTGGACGCTGAAGGAGCAGGCCGATCCCTCGCTGTACGATACGGTGGAGGCGCTGCGTCAAACGGCTATTGGCTATCGCGAAAGACTTCAGGCCGGTGAAAGTGCGGAAGACGCGCTCGCCTCCATGGAGGCGTGCATCCGCTCCCTCTCGGTGTCTCGCGCCTACCAAGTCACCAAAGCGTTCTCCATCTACTTCGAGCTAACGAATTTAGCGGAGGCCAACCATCGCAAGAGGCGTTTGCGTGCCGCCCGCGTCGCGCCGAATCACGTTCCTCAACCCGGCTCGATGGAGGGAACCCTCCTACGCATGAAACGAGGAGGCATTGGGGCTAGCGAAGCGCTGGAACACCTCAGCAAAGTGGAGGTGATCCCCACATTTACGGCGCACCCCACCGAGGTGGCACGCCGCACGGTGCTGTATAAACGCCGCCAAATTGCCATTCAGATCGAACGAATTGACTGGCTTCCACTCACCGACGCGGAGGCGCGCGAACGAGAAGAGCTGATCGCCGCGGCGATCACCGAGCTTTGGCAGACGGATGAGGTGCGCCGACGGGCTCCAACGGTTCAGGACGAGATACGTATGGGGCTTGATTACTACCCAACTTCCCTCTTTACTGCCCTACCGCGATTTTATGAGGGCCTGGCCGAGGCGTTCCAGCGAGCCTATGGCGTCGCCGTTACCCCCGCCCAGTTGCCCACCGTGCTGCGATTTGGCAGCTGGATTGGAGGCGACGGAGATGGCAACCCCTACGTTCATGGGGGAACCGTTCAAGATGCCCTCGAAATGGCACGACAGATCATTTTAGACCATTACCGGCAGCAGATAGAAGGATTGATAGCGCGTCTCAGTCTTTCTGTAAGACAGGCCGGCGTTTCGCCTGCGCTCGAAGAGGCTTTGGCACGCTACGAGCGGGAACATCCTTTGGAGGAGAAGCAGGCGCGTGCCCGCTCGCGAGAGGAAGTTTACCGCTTCTTCCTAAGCTATGTGGCCCGAAGGCTTCGGGCGGTTCAAGAGGGTGACACCACCCTCGCTTACCCCCATGCGGCTGCCTTCAAGGCCGATCTGCTTCTCATACGCGATAGCCTGCAGGCTAATAAGGCCCAACAGCTTGCTCGCCTCTATCTCGATCCGCTCATAAGGCAGGTAGACACCTTTGGATTTCATCTGCATACGCTCGACCTACGCCAGCATGCGCGCGTTCACGCCAAAGCAATTCAGGAACTCGCTCAAGGTGCCTCTACACAGTCGGGCCATATCCCCTCCCCACCCTCTCCGCAAACGATACAGCTTTTAGATACGCTTCGCACCGTTGCCGCCCTAAAACAAAAGTATCCGCCGCAAGCCATTCGGGCCTACGTGATCAGCGGAGCCACAAGCGTGCAAGACATCTGGAACACCATTTGGCTTGCGCGTAGCTGTGGCATTCGTGTTGAGGCGCATGGCGATGACCCCGGCCTGATGCCGGTACCCCTCTTTGAAACCATTCAAGACCTGCGTAACGCGCCGCAGATCTGTCGTGAGCTTTGGAGTTCGCCCGAGTACTCCCGTCTTCTTGATACATGGGGACGCCGGCAAGAGGTCATGCTTGGCTACTCCGACTCGAACAAAGATGGCGGCATGCTTACCTCCACATGGGAGATATTTAAAGCGCATCGGGCTTTACATCAGGTTGCAGCCGAGTGTAACGTGCAGCTGCGCCTGTTTCACGGCAGAGGGGGCACCGTGGGGCGTGGAGGAGGGCCAACGCATCGGGCCATCACGGCGCAACCCCCTAACGCCTTTCGCGGCTCCATTCGCATTACCGAACAGGGCGAGGTCCTCAACTGGAAATATGCCGACGAGCAGATAGCCGAACGCAACCTCGAACTCATGGTGGCTGCTGCCCTAGAGGCTCTGACCAGAGCCGGTGGATGGGGAGCTGTGATCGAGCCGGAGTGGGAGGCCGCCATGGAGTGGATGTCGCAGAAGGCGTTCGCCTTTTATCGAAAGCACATCGCGGAAAATCCAGAGGTTCTCACTTACTATGAACAGGCTACCCCTGTAGAAGAGCTAGCCCACGCCCGCATTGCCTCCCGTCCGCCACGGCGAAGTGAAAAACGAAATCTGGAAGACCTGCGTGCCATCCCTTGGGTGTTCGGTTGGATGCAAAGCCGGCATGTGCTGCCGGCCTACTTTGGGGTGGGCTATGCCATCGAACAGTTCATCCAAGAGAACCCCAAACATGAGGCGCTCCTGCAGACCATGATGCGCAAGTTCCCTCTGTTCGAGGATATGATCCGCAATGTGGAGACCGGGCTGGCGAAGGGAGACCCCAACATCGCCTGGCGCTACGCCTCTTTGGTAAAGGATAGAGCGCTTGCCGAGCGTGTCTATAACCTCATTATGGAGGAGTTCCATCGCACCGCCCGAATGGTGCTGCGCATCACCGGCCAACGTACACTCTTAGAAGAGAACCCCACGCTCGCCGCCTCCATCCGCCTGCGCAACCCCTACGTAGATCCCATGAGCCTTATCCAGGTAGAGCTGTTGCGCCGAAAACGTGGGGAGCAACAGGAGGCGGGCTTAGATCAAGAGGAGCTTGACTACGCTATCGCGGCCACCATCAACGGGATAGCGGCAGGGCTGCGAAATACCGGTTAACCGGTAGGAGGACATTGGGGATGCCTGCAGCGCTTACCCTTACGAAAAAAGCGTATTTTGACAAGGTAAAAGGAGCTTGGTGGGGAAAATGCGCCGGTGTAACTTTAGGCATCGCCAATCGTGGACGCACCGCGCCCTCCACTTTACACTACTATAGCCCTATCCCGGCCCAGCACGCGGCGGGAGTCGGGCTGGATTTTACGGTCGTTTGGCTCGATACCCTCGAAAAAGTAGGAATAGAGGTAGCCGACACCGATCTCATTAAGGCTTGGCAAAGCCATTTGGACTACTGGCAAGACGAGTTCGGCTATGCCCAATGGAACTGGGCACACGGTTTAGAGCCTCCTGCTTCGGGCACCTACTCCAACTGGTTTCACAACAGCACAGGAGGCGCTATGCGCGCCGACATCTGGTCTCTGCTTTTGCCAGGGGCGCCGCAAGTGGCCGCTGCATTTGCTGCCCGCGATGCACGCATAGACCACGGAATGGAGGGCGTTTGGGCCGCTATGTTTTTGGCGGCGCTGGGCAGCGCGGCCTTTTTCCTGACCGACCCACGGGCTTTATGCGTTATTGGGCTGGCCATGATCCCTCGCAACTGCCGTGTAGCGCGCGCCGTGAAAGCCGTGCTGGATGCGGCCTTTCGTGCCAACGAGTGGTTGGCGGCTCGTGAAGCTGTCCTCAAAGAGGTGGGCAACCCCAACTTTTCCGACGTGGCCCAAAATATGGGCTTCTTTACCATCGGGCTGCTTTACGGCTTTCAAGATTTTGAAACGGCCTTGTGTAGCGCCGTAAATTGTGGCTACGATACCGAGTTTGTAGGAGGAGCCATAGGCGCTGTTAAAGGCATCTTTTACGGCTACGAGCAGATGCCTGAGCTTTGGAAACAGCCTTTAGGAGAGATGTTCATCCCGGGCCCGGGTCTGCACGATCTGCCTTTGCCCGACTCGCTTCACGACATAGCGGAACGACTTGCCACGGTAGGAATGCGCTTCATCGAAGCCTACGTGCCGTATCTCGCCCTGCTTGAAGAAACGGCGGAAACGCCTATAGATACCGCGCCGATGCCTTCACCAACGGCACCTGAAGAGCAGGCTCCGACGGCAACCGATGTCTCCTTAAACGGGGAACCATCCCAAGAAACTGCTGTAGGGCCGTCAGAGGAAAACCTACCTACGTCTCCAACGGAACCTACCCCAACACCAGAAGCGACAGACCTTCCATCCTCTGCTCCTGCCGAAACAGAGGGTTCAACGGCTGTTTCGATGTCCGGCAGTGCCACAACACCCACCGATGTTACCCAGGCCATCGCCTGGGCGGATAATCGCCTCGTCAAACCCCTGCTCGTCTATCCACCCTACCTCATGGAGCGGCGTGTGGGGCCTTATCTTCTCTCGTTGGACGCGGGTGAGGTTTTCGCCGTGTCGCATCTGCAACCCAAATCGTTCCAGCTGGCGATAGCCAATCAGGGCCAAGAGCCTTTCATCGGAAAGATACAGGTGACGGTGCCGCCCGGGTGGCAGATCACCATGCCACCCGGTTTTGGGAACCGCCAGGTCATCGCACCCCAAGGACGGTTGCAGACTGGGTTCACCCTCACCGTGCCCGGTGGCCAGGGCGTTATCGAAATAGTAAACCCGCTTACTATCACGCTTCTGCCGGAGTCGGGGGCACCTTCTCAATCGGCACAGTTCCTCGTTCCAGGAGCCTCTTGCTGGTGGGTTGTGGGAACCTTCGAAAATGCTGAAACCGAAGGGTTCGACCGAGTCTATGCGCCGGAGAGCCGACCGGAACTCTATGAGACCTACACGGGGCGGCTCGGCCAGATCGTGCGATGGGAGCGTCGGAGTTTTCCGGAACTTGTTTTAGACCTCGAACCTCTCTTTCATGGCTCGCCGGGCGTGTGCTATGGGCAGACAACCGTATATGTCCCTACAGAGCGACCTGCACGGCTCGTTGCGGCAACAAATAGCGGCGTTAAGGTTTGGCTGAATGGGCAAAGGGTGCTGGCACGTTTTGAAAGACGCCCATTTCGCCCCACCCCTATCGGCAGCGTTTGGGGGGTGGATGTGCTTTTGAAGCCGGGGCCTAATCGCGTGCTGGTGAAATGGGTGCGTGGAAAAGACCCCTTCTCCTTTGCCCTGCTTTTTGCCGACCAGGAAGGCCGCCTCATGCCGGATGTTGGCAATACCAAGTGGTAAACTAAATAACCCCACCTCAAAAATCGCTTAGGAGGCTCTCTATATGGCACTACGCCGCCCTTTTTTGCACTTTTTTATGGGCTTTCTGCTCTTCTGCTCTCTTTACCAGGCTCGTGCCCAGACGGCCGGCGATCTCCACTACCCTTCCACACCGTTGCCCTACACCACAACCCTTGAACCGGAGATAAATCCAAGAGGGCTTATGGAGCCTCCCCACTACGGTTGGCATACGGACTTCATCGGCCCGTGGCGCGGCTATTTCGATCTTTCAATAGGTGTAAAAGCCTGGTCAGACCGCTTCACTTTCCAAAACCTTATCTTCGGTGGGTTCGTAGACCTTCTGCCCGGATTGCGGGCGCGTCTCGAATTTCGTAAAAGGGACAACAACAAGTTCGCCCAGGTGATACCCGATGAGTTCTGCCTAGAGGCGTACGATCAGTACCGAGGGCACCACATAGAGGGGGGCGTGAGTTTGCGAATAGGGCATGTGCGCTATCTTCACTTCCCTTTCCCCGATGCCATTGCGCTTTTCGACACGGTGCCGGACAATCGCGACCTCTATATCTCTCATGCCGAGAGCGACTACCGCTCTATTGTGTTAGAGGGTGAGGTGGCCTCCTATGGAGGGTGGGGAGCGCATTGGACGGGGCGCGCTGCCGGATTTAGCCCCGGAGACAACCCAAAGGGAACGGTTATCGAGGCCTACGCCTTCTACCGCACCCATTTTGGCAACGGCTGGCGCTTTGAAACGCGCGCAGGCGACCTGGCAGTGCGGCGCTATCCGGTGGGCCAACCTGGAGAGCCGGGCTACAACGTCTATTTGGGCAAGCAGATCGGCGAGTTCAATGTGGGCCTCTTCTACGAACACAAACGTTCAGAACACGATTTTACCGGCATCGCTATTCAATTTCGACCCGGGCCGGTAACACGTGTTTTTGGTCGCTACGATATAGACTATTCAAGACGACCGGAGGGAATCACTGCTCAAATTCCGCTCCTGCACCTGCGCCTCAACGAGCATAAACAGCCACGTCATGGCGATGTTTTGGTGGGGCAGGTGCGCGCCGTCCGCATACGTACCCTCGACGTTCAGGGGCTTGTACGCAACGAGTACGAGTTTCGCCTCGAATCGTGGGGGCAAACAAGCGGGCCGGGAGTCCGCTGTGTGGTGCGTGAGGAGCCATGGTATCTGCAGACCGAAGCTCTGGTAAGCCCCCATACCTCGTTAGATAGTCGCTGGTTTCACGACCGAGCCGGCCCCGGGCAGTATGTGCAGGTGGTTACCTACGACTTCTTCAAGCCGAAACCTCCCGCCGCAGAGACGAATACGGCGGATGGAATGCCTAATGAGGGGCGCTTGGCCCGGCGAGATGCAGACAGACAAAAATAGTCGGAAGCGCTGCCGTCGATCTGCAAAAGTAGGCAAAGAATGTGCCACCATTTAAAAGGAGTAAAGGATGAGTAACAACACTCATTACGATGCGATCGTGGTAGGTGCCGGCCCGGGAGGTACGACGGCTGCGTGGGAGCTGGCGCGCCACGGAGCACGAGTGGCCCTTTTGGAACGCCGCAAGCTGCCACGCCATAAAACCTGCGGTGGCGGCATGCCCGTAACCGTACGGCAACTTTTGCAAATAGATGTCACCCATGATCTGGCTCCGGAGACGTTTGTAGAAGCAAAGGTGCGCTATCTGCGTCACACCTTTCGGTTTGCTAGCCCCTACCTCGCCTCTCTTAACTACGGACCTGCAGACGAAGAGAACCCATCCGATCTGGAGCTTTGGATGGTGCAACGCTCTATTTTTGACAACGCGCTCACCCAACGGGCTGCCCACGCCGGTGCCGAAGTGCGCGATGCCTTAACGGTGCGCCGTGTAGAGTGTGCGGATACAGGCCCTATTCGTGTTGCTGCGGAGGGTGAAACCGGCACATGGAGTGCTACCTGCGATTTCTTGATAGGCGCCGATGGGGCAAACGGTGTGGTGGCGCGTCAGGTAGGCCTAAGGCGTGAACGTGCCATCGCTATCGCCATCGAAGTAGAAGCGCCTCACCGATGGGGCGAAGGCCACGAAGACCTACGCCCGGATGTAGCCCACTTGGACTTCGGGGTTGTGCAGGGCGGCTATGCCTGGGTCTTTCCAAAAGAGAACCATCTTAACGTGGGGGCGGGCTGTTTTCGCCCGCAAGGTCAGAGCGTGCACGGCGACCAAAACCTACGCACCGAGTTGCGGAAAACGATTCTGGACTACCTAGACTATCTTAACGTGCCCTATCGGGAAGAGGAGCTGGTTTTTCATGCGCATCCGCTGCCTATTTGGAATGGGCTAGACACAGTGCAAAACGAACGTGCGAACGTTTTGTTGGTGGGAGATGCTGCAGGGCTTATCAATCCGTTTTTCGGCGATGGCATCTACTCGGCCATCCGCAGTGGCTCGATTGCGGCAAGGGCGATCCTTGAAGGGCGCACGACAACCTATACCCATGCCATTGGGGAGGCGTTTCGAGCCAATTTCGACGCGGCCTTGCGGTTTGCACGCTTCTTCTATCGCTGGCCGGGCTTCTGCTATCGGCACGGCGTTCTACGGCCCTATGCAACGCGCACGGCCGTGCGCATCTTGGCCGGGGAACTTACCTTTCCCGACATATCGCGCCGTATCATCCGGCGCATTCGCCAGGCCATGGCCGTTGAGCGGGGTGGGCCTTATAGCCGCCGACTGCGTGATTTGGAGATGATGGAGTAAGCTAATGGTACCCACTGCTGTTCAATTCGGCGCCGGAAATGTTGGACGGGGCTTTTTGGCACAACTTTTCTGGGAAAGTGGCATGGAGGTGGTGTTCGTAGAGGTCAACGCCACAATCGTGGAGCTTTTAAATGCACGGCGCTCCTATCCTCTTTGTCTCATTCCTATTCCCGGCGTTGCGGATTCCCCCGGAAGCAAGGCTGAAAACCCAACGGTAGTGCAGATCGCACCGGTGCGGGCTTTGCACACAAGCCAACAGCAGGAGATCGCCTTGGAGATAGCCCAGGCCTCCGTGATCTGTACCGCCGTCGGTGCCGCGGCGCTTCAGCACATTGCCCCCCTCATCGCTTTGGGGCTTCTAAAACGACAGGAGCTTCAGCGTGCACCCGTCAACATCTTGTTGTGTGAAAACCTCTATCGAGCCGACAGCGTTTTACGCGAAGCGGTATCGCAACACCTGCCGGAAGCGCTGCGTGAGTCCGTACTCCAACGTACCGGCTTTGTGCCAACGGTTGTAAGTCGTATGATCCCGATCCCCTCCCCCGAAGAGCGTGCTGCCGACCCGCTCTTCATTCGTGCCGAGAGCTACCATCGGTTGCCGGCAGATAAGCATGCGGTCGTCGGCACGTTGCCTCCTATTTCAGGGCTTGAGTTGGTAGATAATTTCCATGCCCACATGGAGCGTAAACTCTATTCCCACAACGCTGCCCACGCTGCTTTGGGCTACCTCGGCTGGCTTAAGGGCTATACATATGCCAGCGATGCCCTTAAAGACGCTACCATTTTGGCGCGCATTAAGGGATTGATGGACGAGACCGGCATGGCCTTGGTGAAACAACACGGTTTCGATCTATTGGAGCAACGTGCCTACGAAGAGGAGCTGTTGAGGCGCATCGCAAACCCGCAGCTTGGCGACACCTGCGATCGCCTTGCACGCGACCCCTTGCGAAAGCTGGCCCCAGAGGATCGCCTGGTGGGGGCGGCTCGATTGTGCCTACAGCAACAGATATTCCCCGACAATACGGCCTATGCGATTGCGGCAGCGCTTCACTATGCCCATCCAGACGACGTTTCCGCTCGAGCGCTTCAAGAACGTATTGATAAGGAAGGAATAGAGGCTTTTCTGGCGGCTCACTGCCATATTGCCGCCACCGAGCCTTTAGGAGAGACCATTCTGCGCTACTATTTTCTACTGAAGGAGACAGCCACTCATGGGCTTTGAGGTTCGTGCCGTACGGCCAGAGGAGAGAGAGGCCTGTTTGGAGTTGTGGTGCCGTGTATGGTCAGAAAATGGGCGTAGTTTCTTTCACCGCTACCTGTTTGCAGATGACACCTGGTTGCCGCACTATACGCAGGTGGGAGTGCTGGACGGCAAGATCGTGAGTGCCGTGCAGATCGTGCGGCGCAAGGTGGCTTGTGGAGAGATGTGGTTGACCATGGGTGGCCTAGCCAACGTATCCACGCTGCCGGAATATCGTGGGCAGGGTTTTAACACGGCCTGTCTTCAACGCGCGCTGGCGGTGATGGAGGCGGAGGGAATGGATTTCTCCGCGCTGGGCACAGGCATTCCCGGCTACTACGAGCGCATCGGATACACCATCTTTCCTCTGCCGGAGGTTGAGGGGGCTGTTAGGCAGCCCTTGCCTTCTGGTTCTGCCGATATCGGTGTGCGTGCCGCCCGCGCCGACGACCTGCCCACTATTCGGGCCATTTACGCCGACTATAATCGCCACCGACCGCTTACCTTTGAGAGAACGCCGAGCTATTGGAGATATTGGATAGGTCTCTCTGAAGAGAGCGATCCCAAGGGGATGCTCGTAGGACAAGATGAGGAGGGGCAGGTGATTGCCTATCTCTGTTACAGCACTTTCGAGCGGGAAGGACAGAGATATGGCGAGGTTAGTGAAATGGGCTTGGCGGATAGGGAGGGCGTCCGGACAGAACGGGTGGTTCTTACCCTGCTAACGGCCTTATGTTGGCAAGAGGAGATACGCTTTCTGCGAGCGCATATCGCTTTAGACCCGGAAGTCTGTTCCGCTCTTGAACAGGTTTTGGAGAAGCCAATCCCCTGCTACAATCGCGGCGGGATGTTGCGACTGTTGCATCGAACCGAGCTGTTTCAAAAGCTGCTTCCCCTTTTCGACCAGAGATGGGTGGAACAGGGGCGCCCCGCAGGGCGGGTGGGTTTCGAGACGCCTTATGGGCCGATCGCTTTAGAGGGGGCCGGTGAGGCGTTGATCTTGAAACGGGTGGAAGAGGGGGAGGGGATTCTGCCCCAGGTTCATTTCTTCCAGTTGCTTTTCGGCACAGCACGCCCTCACCACCTTACGGAAGATAGGGCGCAGCAACGCTTCTTAGACGCCCTGTTTCCACCCAGAAAGGCTCCCGTTTTCTACCGAGCCGACGGTTTTTAGATGCATCCCCCTAGGTAGGAGAGATAGAGAATGGTCTTTATGTTGGAAGAGATTTATCAGCAGCCGGAGGCCGTCGCCAAGGCAGTGCAGCACGGTGATGCCTCCGTCCAGAAACTCGTGAAAGAGCTGAAACAACAGGACGTGCGTTACGTGGTAATAGCCGCCCGCGGTACCTCCGACAACGCCGCCACCTACGCGAAATACCTTATCGAGATCGTTTGTGGCATACCCGTCGCCCTTGCTGCGCCCTCCGTGTTTACTCTTTATGAAGCGAAGCTGCGGCTAGAGCGCTGCCTTGTTTTAGGCATATCGCAGTCGGGGCAGGCGGAAGATGTCGTTCAGACGCTGGCCTCCGCTCGCGCGGCCGGAGCGTTGACCGCCTGCATCACCAATGTGGCCGACTCGCCATTGGCCAACCAAAGCCAGCATGTCTTACTGTGTCATGCCGGGGTAGAGAGGGCTGTGGCGGCCACAAAGACCTATACGACAACGCTTGCCCTCATCGCCCTATTGGCCGGACAGTGGGCTGAGGAAACAACGCTTTTGGAAGAGCTGCGCGAAATGCCGCAACGTATGCACCGGGTGTTGCCTTTGGACTCTCATATTGAGGCGGCCGTTGAGCGCTATCGCTACATTCAAGAGTGTGCCGTGTTGGCACGTGGCATCAATCAGGCCACCGCGCTGGAAGCCGCCCTCAAGATGACGGAAACGAGCTATTTGGTGGCAAAGCCCTACTCGGGTGCCGACTTCCTCCATGGGCCGATAGCCATGATCCATGAGGGGTTTCCCACCTTCCTCTATGCCCCAGACGGTCGCGCCTACCCTTTTATGTGGGAGTTAGCCCAGAAACTGCGGGAGCGTGCCGCCGAGATGATCATCTTTGCACGCTCGCCGGAGCTATTAGAGTTCGCTCGATGCCCTATTCGCATTCCGGTGGATGTTGACGAACGGCTTAGCCCTCTGCTCTATATCGTTGCCGGCCAGCTATGGGCGTGCCGTCTCGCCCTCGCCCGTGGTTACAACCCTGATAGCCCTCGCGGCCTCAACAAAGTGACCGTTACGCGCTGACAGCTATGTTGTTCCGCACAGAAGGCCGGGTAGAGGCGGTGCTTGCTGAGGTTTCCGATCTGCAGGTGTTGGCGGTACGGCCTCTCTCGGCGGATGGAAATACGTCGCCCAGAAAGGCCATCAACTACAAAGCGCTCAACGGCTCGGCACAGGTTGGCGAGCGCGTCTTGCTGAATACCGTAGCTGTAGAGCTTAATTTGGGAACCGGCGGCTACGATTTCGTGGTGGGAATAGTGGGGAAAGAGTGGGAGGATGAGCCGCCTGGGCATCTCATCAAACTGCGCTATACCCCGCTCCAAACGCCCGTGCTGGCGATAGAGGCGCCGGAAAGCCCGTTTCATCCTGCCCTCGAATCGTTGCACCCGCTTGAAGGGGTCCCCGTGGTTTGCTGCGGTCTGCATAGCCAGATCGGCCCGGTCTGCTTCGCCGCACATGCGGTTTTCAAAGAGCAGGGATATTCCGGCCGTGTCGTCTACATTATGACCGATAGCGCGGCCCTACCTATCGCCTGGAGCCATCTGGTGAGGGAGTTGAAGCAGAATGGTTTGTTGCAGACGACGATCACCTGCGGACAGGCCTTCGGAGGCGATTATGAGGCCATCAACCTCTACTCGGCTCTGCAGGCGGCAAAACAGGTGGCTTCTGCCGATGTTGTTTTGGTGGGTCAAGGGCCGGGAAATGCCGGCACACAGACCGCGTTGGGGTTCTCCGGCATAGACCAGGGGCTTGCCCTGAATGCGGCCCTAGCTTTAGAAGGCCACCCCATCTGCGTGCCACGTATTAGCTTTGCAGATAAACGCCCACGTCACTACGGTGTTAGCGAGCAGACCCTCACCGTTTTAGAGCGCGTGGTGCTTGGCTCGGTGCAAGTGCCGCTGTCGGTGATGCCCTCCCAAATGCGTGAAACCGTGCTAACCTCTTTTCGGAAAAGAGGGCTTTTGGACAAACATGCTGTGGTGGAGGTGGAGACCGACGCGCTCTTCAACGTGATGGCAACATATAGCTGGACCACCATGGGGCGCAAACCACAAGAAGACCCCTACTTTTTCCAAACCGCTTTGGCGGCGGGAATCGTGGCCGCCCAATCGGCGTTGAAAACGAGCTAGTGCCCTACCGAGTCGTGCCGATAGCCATCAGGCCCGTTGCGGCCAAGCTTCAAACCGAAGAGATAGTCGCCGAAACAGGCCATTACGATCATAAGCAAGTACTCCAGCCCAACCCAAAGCAGGTAGGTTGGTGGGGCATACCGGGAGAAGAAGAGATGCGCTATCAGCAGAACGATCGGCACGGCAAGGGTATACAAAAAGACTCTCAGGCCGCCCGTTGCCCAAGCGGTTATTCCTCCGATAACAAAGCCGGTGCAGGCCAATGCAAACCACCATTCCCATCCCATGGTGTCATTCCTCCTAACCTTTTAACTCCACAATGGTCACCCCGTCGCCTCCCTCCTCTGCTGTGCCAAGCCGATAGGAGGCTACCAAAGGATGATCGGCCAAAAACTGCTGCACGGCCCTTCGTAAGGCTCCGGTTCCCTTCCCATGTATGATACGTACTTTGGAAAGCCCGGCGGCATAGGCATCATCGAGGTATCGTTCCAGTAGGGACAGGGCCTCATCTACACGCATGGCCAGCAAGGTTAGCTCCGGTGCGATCTGAAGGGCTTTGCGCAGGGCTATCTCAGAGGCGCTTGATGTCGCCCGAGAAGTGGAAGAGGGTTGTATGGTGGGCGCTTTTTCCAGGGGGCGTAGCTGATCTACGGGAAATGTTGCCCGCATCGCTCCCATTTGCACAACGACCTCACCGTTCTTCGGTTCTTCAAGCACCTGCGCCTGCAGATGAAGCGACGGAATGCGCACCCAGTCGCCTCGACGATAGACATGGTGCGTTGGTACCGGCTCGGCAGGCTCCATGGGGGCAGGTTCGAGGGCGGAGTAAGTCTCCTCGCGTAACGCCTTGAGCTTTTGGCGCGCGCTCGCACCCTTGCGTGCCCCCCGATTCATGCGTTGCAACTCTTTTAAAATGTTTTCGGCCTTCTCGGAAGCGTGCGAAAGAATGCGCCTGGCCTCCTCTTGTGCCTGTTGACGCACCGTTCTTTGTACTTCGGCAATTTGGCGTACTCGTTCCTGATATTCGGCGCGGGCGCGTTCCGCCTCCGCACGGGCGGCAAGGGCCGCTTGTTCCGCGATGGCGGCGTTGCGGCGGCTCTGCTCTAGCTGCTCGATAAGCTGCGAGGCTTCGACCTCCTTTCTGGAGAGAGAGGCCCGTGCCTGCTCCAGTATCTCCTCTGGCAAGCCCAAGCGAGCCGCAATGGTGAAAGCGTGCGAGGAACCGGGAACCCCTTGCAACACACGATAGGTTGGAGAGAGCGTCTCTCGGTCGAACTCCACCGAGGCGTTTTCCACGCCGGGCTGGGAAAAAGCATACTCTTTTAATTCACCGTAGTGTGTGGTGGCCACAACGCGGGCTTCTCTCTCTCGAAGGTACTCCAAAATCGCTTTGGCCAGAGCCGCTCCCTCCGCCGGATCGGTTCCCGCCCCTATCTCATCCAGCAGGACAAGCGAGTTACTTACCAGATTTTCGAGGATATGAACGATGTTTTTGAGGTGCGCGCTAAAGGTTGAGAGATTCTGCTGAATATCCTGCTCGTCGCCGATGTCGGCAAAAACCTGCTCGAAAAGCGCGATTTCGGTGCCCTCCTCCGTGGGGATTTGAAGGCCGGCCAAAGTCATGAGAGTGAGCAAGCCGATGGTCTTCAGCGTCACCGTTTTACCGCCGGTGTTGGGGCCGGTGATTAACACAACCGTGCATCTTTCCCCTATCTCAAAATCTATGGGCACCACATTCCCCGTGAGCAGAGGATGACGCGCTTTGCGCAGCTTCACC
>NZ_DATGKU010000085.1:0-35093 GCF_035294505.1 Chthonomonas sp.
AGGTCGCCTGGTGCAGTCGGGTTCCGTTGCGCTCGTTCTGCTCCCATCCGTAAGTGCATACGGCGTTGAAGCAGTCTGTAAACTGCAAGAGCGTTTCCTGTAGAGCCGTTTGGGTGGCGGGGTCTACATGCAGTTTCAGGCGCAACGTGACTTTCAACTACTTGCCCTTCTGGTTCTCGATAGCGGCTTGCACGACCGTTTGCGAGACGTGACCGACTGCGCCCACGTAGTAGGAGCGCGTCCACAGAGACAGCATTTTGAGCAGGTGGGGAAACTCCCGCCTCAATACGCGAGAGATGTATCCTTTCACCTGCGCGACAATGTGATTAGGTGCGAGGTCGGGGGTGACAGCGACGAACAGGTGTACGTGGTCGGGCATGATTTCCAGAGCCGACCCTTCGCAGTCCAGTTCGGCGCACTTTTCGCGCAACAACTCGTCACAGCGTGTTGCTACTTCGCCTGTCAAGCACTTACGGCAGTACTTCGGACAGAAGACGATGCGCAGGTTTAGATTGTGAACGCGATTGCCTGATTTTCGATAGTCTTGGTTCATTAAACGTTTAGGCTCGGAGACTGTCGCTTAAAGGCGACAGAGGAAGCGTCCCCTCCTTTCGTTGTTGATAGTTAGCGAATAATCGGGTATACTCTTATTCAAGACCGAATGCACGAAGCGTGCTAAGCACGCAGATAAGGCTTTTGATGTCTCTCTATGGTCTCGCGGCGGGCAATATTGCCCGTCTGGTCGCTGTAAACTGGTCGTACTGCTCGGCTACCGGTGTTGCTTCAAGAGCACAGTGGTAGCGCCAGAGCAAAACTGCTACCTAAAGGCAGCAGTAGTTTACCGAGAGTATTATACCGCAAATACTCTCGGTTCGCCAACGAAAGCGGAAAGGAGTGCAAGGAGTTATTTTGACGCCACGATGGCTGAAACAATCGTGCTGATGCGGATAGCAATTCCTCCTCTGCGTAAACGCAGGGGTCTCCTTGCTATGTTTTCATGAAACAGACAAAAGCCGGTTTGGCTCTTTGTCGCTATTTTGCTTTGGAAAGGGAGTCTCTCAATGTTGCCTGCTGAAACCTCCGAGCGCCTCGAAAAACCCCTGCTCACAACGGCATCCGCCTTCGAGGCTGTTCGTGCGACCGATCCGGCGCTGTACGATCTCATCCTGCGCGAAGTGCAACGACAAACCGAGATCGTGCGTCTCATCCCTTCGGAAAACTACACCTCCGCAGCCGTTATGCAGGCGATGGCCACCCCCTTTTGCAACAAATATTCGGAGGGCTATCCCGGGAAACGCTATTACGAAGGCAACGAGATCATAGATGCTGTAGAAGAGCTGGCACGCGAACGCCTAAAGCAGCTCTTTAAAGCTGACCACGCTAACGTGCAACCGCTCAGCGGATCACCGGCCAATCAGGCGGCCTATCTCGCCCTTATGCGCCCCGGCGACAGTGTGCTCGGAATGCACCTTCCAAGCGGCGGCCATCTCACCCACGGGTGGAACGTCAACTTCAGCGGGATGCTCTACAAGTCTCATTTCTACGGCTACAACGAAGAGCAGGGCGTTACGGGCATGGACCCCGAAACGGGAATGCTGGATTACGACGAGATACTCGCCATTGCGAAGCGCGTGCGCCCCAAAGTGATCTTTGCAGGTGGTACCGCCTATCCACGCTATTGGGACTTTGCGCGATTCCGCGCCATTGCCGACGAAGTGGATGCCTATCTCGTGGCCGACATCGCGCACATCAACGGCCTCATTATTGGCGGTGTGCACCCAGACCCCGTCCCCTACGCACATGTGGTTACCTCCACCTCGCATAAAGCGATTCGCGGCCCGCGAGGCGGTTTCATCCTATGCAAAGACGAGCCGATGAAGGACGATCCGTCGCAACGCCTGCCTGACCGCATAGATAAAGCTGTCTTCCCCGGTCTTCAGGGCGGCCCGCATGGTAACACCATGGCGGCACTCGCCGTCTGCTTTGCGGAGGCAGCCACCGAGGAGTTTCGTGTCTACGCACACCAGATCGTAAAGAACGCTAAGGCGCTTGCGCAGGCCCTGCTAGATAGAGGCTTTGTGCTGGTAACGGGCGGCACAGATAACCATCTCATCCTCATAGATGTTATGCGCTCTCGCAAAATTCCGGGCAAACCCTTTGCCAAGGCGCTCTATATGGCGGGCATCGAGACCAACTTTAACTCGGTTCCGAACGACCCACGCAAGCCCTTCTCCCCCTCCGGCCTTCGCATCGGCACTCCCGCCGTCACCACCCGCGGTTTCAAGGAAGAGCAGATGGTGCAGATCGCGGATTGGATGGACCGCGTGGCGGCCGCCTGTACGAAAGTGGGAGGAGAGTACCGATTCGACGAGACCAAGCTAAGAGAGGTTCGCGAGGAGGTGCGTGCCCTCTGTACCGGTGGGAATTTCCCCGTGCCGGGGATTGAGATATAGCAAAGGCGACGTAAAGTGAACGCGGAAGGGTTTCCCCTTCCGCGTTATCGTTTCTGAGAGCACTGGGATTCGAACCCAGGGCCCACGCCTTAAAAGGGCGTTGCTCTACCAACTGAGCTATGCTCTCAAGCCTCACACAGTATATGCATTGTACCCTTCACGTCCGTCCACTGTCAAATGGGTCCTGTTAAATTCCTCCGCTTCCGAATCCTTCTCTAAAGAAAAAGAGCACGACTGCCGAAAACTAACTGTTTTTGGCGTAGTTGAGGCGGGTTTTTGGCCGCAGAAGAGACGCAAGAAAAAATTTTTCTGAAATTTCCCCAAAATGACCGCTTTACGTGTGAATTTGGCACGGAAATTGCATTAAGGTTTAGTGAGAGCGTATCGAACAGAACTAGATAGCGTGCGGAGGAAAGTTTAGGATGGGAGTAATGAGTCGAAACGATGCCTCGCCATTCGTTACTGTTCCAGAGGAACGTACGGAATCGACAGAGAGCCAAAAAGCCCGGTCTTACGCTTTTCGACCCTCTTATGAGCAAGAGACCTACCGTTTTGCTAAGGACTACGTCGATCCGCGTTTTCCCTGCAAAGAGGTGCCTTACGCACGCCTAAAGCGTATCTTCGATATTGTCGTTGCCTTGCTTGCGCTCATCCTTTTCTCCCCGATTATGCTGCTTGCAGCGCTTCTCATTCGCCTTACCTCACCGGGCCCCATCATTTTCCGACAGGTGCGCGTCGGCAAGGGCGGGCGCTATTTCTGGTGCTATAAGTTCCGCTCGATGTGCGTAGATGCGGAACAGAAGAAACAGCAACTGCTGCACCTGAATGAGGCCAAAGGTCCCGTGTTCAAGATGAAACGCGACCCCCGGGTGACCCCCGTAGGCGCTATTCTACGTAAACTTAGCATTGACGAACTACCGCAACTCATCAATGTGCTAAAAGGCGACATGTCCATTGTAGGCCCACGCCCTCCCATCCCCAGCGAGGTTGAACAGTACAATGAACAGGCCCGCCAACGTTTGGCCGTTCTTCCCGGCCTCACCTGCCTTTGGCAGGTGAGCGGACGCAGTAACATCAGTTTTGATCGCTGGGTTGAGCTTGACCTGGCCTACATCGAAAACATGTCCTTCCTTACTGACTTGAAAATTCTACTCCAAACCATTCCGGCCGTCCTCACCGGCTCCGGCGCCCATTAGTTGCCACTCTTTCCCCCACCAACTCAGCCCTCTGCCTCTTTAGGAAAGAGGGCTTTTTGGTGTTAGGTGCCTCAATTCATGCAGCAAGGTGGTCAAGATATTTCCACTTCTTGTTGGGAAGCCCACCACCTATACGGAAAAGAGCGGTTTATGCCTATTATTTCAGGTACAATGTTTCTGCTCGGGAGCTGAGCCGCTAGTGGAAAGCCGCTCTTTTCTTCCCAACCGGCTAACATCTAGGGGCGCAACCGAGTATAATGAGTATGCATCGCTCCCCGAAACCTTCTGTGGGCGTCGATGCTGTGGAAATAGAGAGGGAAAAACACCTTTATGAATTGGAACTTCGTGGGGCAGGAGGCGCTCGCCTTCGTCTTCTACTTCCTTTATGGAAGCTTTTTCGAGTGGGCGTTTCATCGGTACCTGTTCCATTCGCCGCGTTTCGTCAAAAGCACGTTCCGTGCGCATCAGCTTGTTCACCATCAGCGCTACAAATATGAGCCTGAATCCTACGAGTGGCAAGAGGGTCAAGAGAAAGACCATGTGGCCATGAACTGGTTTGCCCTTGTCCTCTTCCTGGCCTTCCATGCCCCCCTCTTCTGGACGGTTCAAGCGCTCACGGGCTGGCAAAGTTTGTGGGGTGGGCTGGCAGCCGTCACTACCTACTATGCTATCTACGAATACTTCCACTACTGCATGCACATCCCTGGTAATCGCTGGTTTGAAAATCGCTGGCCCTTCACTTTTGTGAAAGAGCACCATCGCATTCACCACAAATACATGCTGAAGAACCTCAACGTGTTCTTCCCGCTGGCCGATGCTTGCTTGGGCACTTTCGTCAGCGCTTCAAGCCTTCAGAAAACACGAGCGAAAGTGGAGTCGAACCTCAAAGAGAGCCACATCGCAAGTTAACTTCTGCTCTGGTTGTAGGCTCGAACCCTTAGGTCGTTCACGATCTAAGGGATTTTTGGTTTCTAGAACGAATTAAGGCTAAGAGCAGAGTGCCGGGTTGAAATAGGAGTGGTTTGCAAATCGCTGCCAGGTATGTGCGTCAATGTTGTCGGGGCAGGGCCTTGTCCTGCCCCTCTATTTGGATATGGTTTGAACAACGGTCATGTTCTGTTTGTTGCGCGGATCGGAAGTGAAGTGGTTTCGAGAGAGGGATCCGCGCACTTGCATGAGAGAATGTGTTATAATATAGCTGTTGACTTCCTCGGAAAAGGGTTGTATGTGGCCCTTGTTTTGAGAGTAAGTTGACCGTGGCACCGGCGTTTCGGCGTCGGTGAGGATTGAAACAATAGCAACGCCGAGCACATCAGCGATAAGCAGCGCAGCCTCGTGGCACCGGCGTTTCGGCGTCGGTGAGGATTGAAACTGGCTATTGTCAGAACATCTCAAAAAAATTGGTTTCGAGTGGCACCGGCGTTTCGGCGTCGGTGAGGATTGAAACCGAGAGAAGCTTCTCGCGAATCTGAACCGCCCAGGCGAGTGGCACCGGCGTTTCGGCGTCGGTGAGGATTGAAACTCGATGTGGTTGCGTCTTGAATCGTACGAGCCGTACGTGGCACCGGCGTTTCGGCGTCGGTGAGGATTGAAACATACGTAATGCGCCCTCGTATGTAATCTCGCAATATCGTGGCACCGGCGTTTCGGCGTCGGTGAGGATTGAAACGGGATAGCGATAGAGAAGGACTACCCGATTAGGAGAGTGGCACCGGCGTTTCGGCGTCGGTGAGGATTGAAACGCGCTCTATGATCTGCTGCCGCAGATGGGTGGGCTGCTCCTGTGGCACCGGCGTTTCGGCGTCGGTGAGGATTGAAACCTCCTGAGCTCCCTCCTGCTGAGCTGTTACCACCGCGTGGCACCGGCGTTTCGGCGTCGGTGAGGATTGAAACGGGGTCGATGTGGCATGCAGGGAACCCAATATATTTGTGGCACCGGCGTTTCGGCGTCGGTGAGGATTGAAACGGTCTGCAATGGACGTCTGCGAGCTAATTGAGCGCTACGTGGCACCGGCGTTTCGGCGTCGGTGAGGATTGAAACATGCCGGCTAGCCCTCTCCCTCCTCTAAAGCCCTCCCTGTGGCACCGGCGTTTCGGCGTCGGTGAGGATTGAAACTGTTCTGCTGCTGCCCAGATTTGGGCAGCATGTTCGGGTGGCACCGGCGTTTCGGCGTCGGTGAGGATTGAAACATCGGTTTGGTGCCCGCATAGCCATCACGATTTGGGTGTGGCACCGGCGTTTCGGCGTCGGTGAGGATTGAAACATACTCTGTCCGAACGAGATGGTAAAGTTCACGTGTGGCACCGGCGTTTCGGCGTCGGTGAGGATTGAAACGATCTCCAGCCATCGTGCAGGGCTGGAGAACAGGGATGGCGTGGCACCGGCGTTTCGGCGTCGGTGAGGATTGAAACCCGCAAGCGCTGCCGCAGGAGAAAATCTACGAGCTGTGGCACCGGCGTTTCGGCGTCGGTGAGGATTGAAACCCATTTACTCCAGAGCGGCAATGGAGGCATTGGAAGTGGCACCGGCGTTTCGGCGTCGGTGAGGATTGAAACCCACAACACATACATTTCAGTGTTCCTCTCATTCAAGTGGCACCGGCGTTTCGGCGTCGGTGAGGATTGAAACAAAGACCTGCTTACCCCACTAACCCGCCATGCAGGTGGCACCGGCGTTTCGGCGTCGGTGAGGATTGAAACCAGGTAGGCAGAACCCTAACTAGCCGATACGAAAATCGTGGCACCGGCGTTTCGGCGTCGGTGAGGATTGAAACCGGTATCTCTCTTGCACCCTATGAGTGCAGAGATGGTGGCACCGGCGTTTCGGGGTCAAGGCCGACGGTGCTGCGCACTGCGCCTTTCTCAAGGCCGACGCCCTCCCCCTCAGCGCCTTTTCCCTCAAGGGTACCCTCTGCACACGGCTTCCTTTGATAACCTTTCCCTTGAAAACTCAACATAATCGCCCCCTTTCTCCCGAATCGGGGGAAAGGATGGGATAGGGGGCGAGCAAGGCAGGCTTGCTTTGTTAACTGCCTCTAGAACCGTGAGATGGACAGCCGCTGCCCCCCCAACCCCTCAAAGTACACGCACTTGTCCGCAGAACTGGTGGGAAGTGAAACTCAAGATTTCTCGCCTACGGCTCGAAATGACAGGGGTGCATCTCGCCTTTGGCTCGAAAGGACAGGCGTCTCTCCGGCTCTTCAAGGCCGATAACAGGGGTCCCCAGAAAATCTTGCGATTTTCTTGGGTAGGGCACCCTCCCCCTCAAGGCCGACGCCCTCCCCCTCAGTGAGGATTGAAACAAACAAAATAGCAGGAAACGAAAATGGCCTTGTGGAAGTTTGTCGTCAGCTACGCTTAAGGAGGGCCATCTTATGACGGATTTACAGGAGTTTCATCCTTTTCGCGATTCCCGCGACCTCTTGCCTAACCCAGAGGCTTTGCGGCGCCAAATGCAGGAGGAGGGTTATCTATACCTCTCTTCGCTGCTCCCCAAGGACGTGGTTCATGAGGTCTATGCCACCATCCTAGAGTTATGCCAGACCTACGGATGGGCCGATCAACAAGGCTTTGCTCAAGGTTCGGCGCGTTTAGAGGGCAGCGACGCCTGGTGGGAAGTCTACGACCCACTCCAAAAACAGGAGAGTTTTCATGCGCTCCCGCATCGCCCCGAACTCCTAAAGCTTATGGAAGCCCTCGTTGGAGAAACCGTGCTTGTTCATCCCCGTAACATCGCGCGCATTGTGTTTCCTGCCGCCGAGTTCTTCAGCACGCCTCCCCATCAAGACTACCCGCTCATTCAAGGGACACCAGAAACCTACACGGCCTGGATTCCCCTTACCGACTGCCCTGTGGAGCTAGGGGTCTTGGCGATTTTGGCCGGCTCGCATCGTTTCGGGCTTATGCCGGTCTATTCAGCAACAGGGCCGGGAGGGCTGCGCGTAGATACGGAAAAGCTGAACCTCACCTGGCATGCCGGCGACATGCAAGCGGGCGATGTGCTGCTCTTTCATAGCTATACCGTCCATCGCGCCCTGCCGAATCGCACCCCCAACCGGCTACGCATATCGGCCGACTATCGTTACCAGGGCGTTTCCCAACCGATAGTGGAAGATTCGTTGATGCCACACTACGGGCGGTTAAGCTGGGAGCAGATATACGAAGGCTGGCGGAACGAGGATTTGAAGTACTACTGGCGCCGTTACCGCTTGAATATTGTGCCGCGCAATTTCGCCCTACAAACACCGGTGGCTTAATGGAGAACCTGATCGCTGGCTATCTCCTCAATACGCGCCTCACCAACGGTGTAGAAAGAGCCGGTAACGAGAATGAGGTCGCCGGCACGAGAATCGTCTAATGCGGCCTGTAGGGCGTCCCGCACGGTGGGGTGGATGGTCACCGACGGGCAGTATCGCCGTGCCACCTCGGCCACCTGCTCTTTAGGTAGGGCGCGCTTCCAGTCGGGTTGCGAACAGTAGACATGAGCGGCCTTAGCAGCAAAAAGAGAAAGCACCTCATCGGGGTCATGACCGCTTAACATGCCGGTAACGAAGAGGAGGCGCTTTAGGTTTTCGCGCCGGTAAATGGCGTCCACAGGCCCTAGCAGCGCCTGCGCCGCCATGCCGTTATGCGCGCCGTCCCGCACCAAAAAGCGCCGATTGGTCAGCTTGGTTACCTCCATACGCCCCGGAAGAGTGCAGCGTGCCAAGCCTCTTCGTACGGCCTCTTCGTTAAGTTGAACTCCCTGATGCAAAAGCGCGCTCTCCACAGCGGCCACAGCACAGGCGGCATTCGCGCGTTGATAGATGCCGTCCATTCGCACCTCTAGTTCTGTATAGAGACGGGTCGGTGTCGCAATGGTCACACGGGCCGTCTGTTTTTCTAAATCGGACGCCCTCTCGGAGACCTCCAACTGCCAAATCACTCGAGTGGGATCGTAAGTAGGATGTGAAGCTTTTCCGGGCAAAACACGTGCCAGAGGGGCCTCTTTCTGAAGGGCTGTGCGTTGAATGACCTCTAAAGCATCAGGATGATCGGTGGCGGTGAAACAGGGTATGCCGCACTTAATGATGCCGGCCTTCTCGGCGGCGATTTTGGCATGGGTGTCGCCTAAAATATGCATGTGATCGAGACCGATGTTGGTGATCACCGTGGCGTCGGGCTGCACAATGTTGGTGGCATCCAAACGCCCTCCCAAACCAACCTCTACACAGGCCCAGTCCACTTTCTGCTCCGCAAAGTAGCAGAACCCAAGCGCCGTTTTTAGCTCAAACTCGGTAGTTTGGCCGTGCGGCCCGCGGGCCAGCTCCTCGATATAAGGGCGTATGAGAGTGACCAACCGCGCAAAATCCTCGCGGGGAATCTTCTCGCCGTTCAACACCACGCGCTCACATGGGTCGTACACATAAGGCGAGTAGTAGCCGCCAACACGATAACCTGCCTCCTGTAAAATAGCTGCAGCCATCGCGGTGGTCGAGCCTTTGCCTTTTGTGCCCGTTATGTGGATTACCCGGTAGCGCCGATGCGGATTCCCTAAGCGTTCGCACAAAGCCTCAAAACGATCAAGCCCTAACTTCCATCCGAACCGTAGGAGGCTCGACATGTAAGCTATCGCCTCTTCAAAATCCATTCATTTTCCTCCGAATCTGGCCGCTCAACGCTCATTAACATCTTACCCGAAGGAGGCACTAACACTCCAATAGCCCTTGCCAATGTCGCCTCAGCTCTCTTACAGCCGGGATACGAATGGGCCGATACGGCTATCTCTTAACCCTTTCTTAATGGAAATTTAACACCAATTTAACCTGAGGCGTTTTACAATGATCCTTGTGGGAACCGCTGATTTGTGGTTTCCAACACCCCAACTCTCTTATGGTAAAGGAGAAGATACGATGAAACGACTCGACCGCGGATTTACCCTCATTGAGCTGCTTGTGGTTATCGCAATAATAGCGATACTGGCAGCAATTCTCTTCCCCGTTTTTGCGCAAGCGCGCGAAAAGGCGCGCGCCATCACCTGCATCAGCAACCTCCGGCAAATCGGCACTGCCACAATCATGTACACGCAAGACTACGACGAGACCATGCCGATGGTCTCACATGTTCGGCTACCAGGCGGCATTGTAACGCCTACCAACCCACGAGGGCTGATCATACAGGATTACTATGTTATCCTGCAGCCCTACATTAAGAACGTGGATATGTTCTACTGCCCCGACCGTAACGATTGGCCTCTCCGTAGGAACGGTCACCCCTACTGCGAAGACGGTATTAACCCTCGCCATATCTGCCTCGGCTACGGCTATAATCAAGGCCTGGTAAGCGATGGGGGGTATGGCGTGGTGGGGCCTGACCAACCAGACCCCGGCAATCCCGGCAACTCCTACCGCCCCGGAAGAAAAATAGCCGAGTTTGCTAACCCGGCTTCCCTGGCGGTCTTTGGCGATTCTTATGACACACCTACCTACTCCATTACCATGGATAACATCTTCAGTACCCTCCCTGATGGCTTTAGCTCTAGCAACATCCGCCATATGCAAATGCTCGGCTTCTGCTTTGCCGACGGCCATGCCAAAACCATTAAGTTTGTAGCTGCCGAATATAGCGGCTATGGACTTGTCGGTTTGCCGGCCAATAAGCAGGATGCTTTCGATTTCTGCTATAGCCCCGATGCCGTGGGCAACTACGCCATCGGCGGCAATACGCCCGTCTTCCCGAGCTATCCCCTCCAGAGCGACGGAGAAACCTGCACTCAAGCGGTGGACGACCTCTACTCTCACTCAACGGTGAACCCTTAAGGGAGGCACACGCCATGACGCGAAAAAACAGAATGCGCGCTTTGCTGCTGTTAGCCACACTCTTCTGCTGCGGCTGTGGTCACTCGGCGGACATTCCTCAAGGCATGCGCACCACACCGGCAATGAGCAGCAGCACTCTCAACACGATGACGGCACGCCGGCAGGCCATTATCCAGCGAAACAAAGATAAGTAAACGACAGTCTCTTCTTTAGGTAGGAAACAAGCAGGGCCGGCTCTGCTTGTTTCTCTTCTTCTCATCCTTAAAAATTCACCTATCCAGAAAGGATTCTTTAGCCATGCATCACCACTTTCGCACGACCTGCAAACTCATCGTACTCGGCGCAGGCCTCAGTTGGCTCGTCTTGAAGCCCGTTCACACCACGGCCAAAGGCACATCGCCTCTCGTCGCTCAACCGCCTATGGAAGTACCCAACAGTTCAGGTGGCTTCGACTACATGCTCTTTGACGCGCGAGGCAACCGTGTTTACGCTTCCCATCCGGGCGCCGGCCGCCTTACCATGCTTTCCGTAAAAGACAATCGCATCACCGAGTACGACACCGATGGAAGGGTCAACGGCATCGCCATTGACTACAGCGGCAATCGCTTCTACGCCGCAGGAGGCAACCAAAAAGTTGTTATTTTCGACTACAAAACCATGAACAAACTCGGTGAGATACCGCTCCCCGGTAACGCCGACGATATCGTGTTCGACCCGGACAACCGCACCCTCTACGTAACCCACGATGACGGCACCGAGCTATGGACGGTAGATGTTGATCATCAGAAAGTGACCGGTAACATCGCCATTGCCGGCGCTCCGGAGTATATCGAGTACGATGCAGCAACCCATCGGCTCTATCAAAACATCAAAACGGCTAATGAGGTGCAGGTCATAGACCCGGCAACAAACACGGTTGTGGCCACATGGTCTACCGAGCCGGTGGAGTCGCCACACGGTCAGGCATTGGATGCAAAGCGGGGCTGGCTTTTCTTCGCCGGTGAGGGAAAAGCCGGAGTGATAGACATAAAAACGGGAAAGCTTATCTCCTCCGTTAGCTTTGGCTCCGGCTATGTAGACCAGATCGCGTTCGACACCGGTCTGAAGCGGCTCTACTGTGCCTGTGGCAACGGCTATTTGGCCGTGCTTCAAGAGACCAGCACCGGCCTGAAGCTGCTCGGCAACGTGGAAGACCATCGCGGCTCTCACACGCTTGCCGTAGACCCACATACCCACACCGTGTGGGTTTGCTATGGCGACAGAACACATAGCTACCTGCAGGCGTTTCACGCAGAGTGACCTAACACAGAAAGAGACCGTTGCCTTCTGAGAACGACCACAGGAGCGGTTTATAAACCGCTCCTCTTTCTTTAAAGCAGGAGAGTTCGCGCTAAAAGACGAAACTGTTTTCTGTGCCCCCTAAACCCAAGATAACAAATATCGTCTCGTCACCGTCTTTAGTAGCAGAGGGCACGTAGTGAGGAAAGGAGCGCAGGAGAGATGGTCTTTACTAGTGGCGAACTACCGAAAACGATGCAGGCCGTTCGCTGCCATGGCCCCGAAGATTATCGTCTAGAGGAAGTACCGGTTCCCATGCCCGGCCCCGGCGAAGTTCTTGTGCGCGTGGAGGCATGTGGTATCTGTGCGTCCGACGTAAAATGCTTTATCGGCGCGCCCCTCTTTTGGGGCGATGCCTTCCGTAAAGGGTATGTACAAGCGCCGGTTACCGCCGGCCATGAGTTCATCGGGCGGGTTGTTGCTTTGGGAGAAGGGGCTGCCGAGCGGCACGGCCTTAAAGTGGGCGATAGAGCGATTTCTGAACAGATCGTGCCCTGTGGCAACTGCCGTTACTGCCGCACCGGCCGCTACTGGCTCTGCCTCGTCCATGATATCTACGGATTCCATACCTACACGCAAGGAGGGATGGCCGAGTATATGCTCTTCCCTCAACGCGCCCTCGTTTACAAAGTGCCCGATGATCTGCCGGTGGAAAAGGCGGCTCTCATCGAACCGCTTGCCTGCTCGATGCACGCCGTGGAGCGAGCGCAAATTCAGTTCGGCGATGTGGTGGTCATCGCCGGTGCCGGCCCGCTGGGGCTGGGCATGATCGCCTGCGCCCGCCTTAAAAACCCAGGATGCCTTATCTCCGTGGATAAAAGCGACCAACGACTGCAGTTGGCTCAAAACTTAGGTGCCGACCGCACCTTCAATCCGGATAAAACCGATGTGGTGCAGGAGATTCTTGATCTCACCGAAGGATATGGCTGCGATGTCTATATCGAGGCCACCGGCTACCCCGATGCCGTAAACCAGGGCCTGCGTGCTATCCGTAAAGGGGGAAACTTTGTGGAGTTCTCCGTAATGAAAGAGCCAACCACCACCGACTGGACGATCATCGGCGACACCAAAGAGCTAAATATCTACGGTGCGCACTTGGGGCCGGGTTGCTACCCCAAAGTGATCGACTATCTGCATCGGGGTTTGCTAAAAACAGACGGCATCGTGACGCATAAGTTGCCTTTGGAACGATACCTAGAAGGCTTTCGTATGGTGCAAGCAGGGCGCGACTCCATTAAAGTCCTCCTGCAACCACAGAACGGTGCGGAGTAGCTCATCGCGTACCCAGGGCGTCTTGGATGAACCCTTTGTTAAGAGGTTGAGAGCGTGCCGTTTCAATTCACAACCTGGTTCTGGCTTCTCCTTCTGCCACCGCTTTACCTCTTCTTTGTGTGGCTCAGTCGCAACACGCTCTCCGATCTGCCTCCCCGCCGTCGGCGCTTCGCGCTGCTTGTGCGCTGCCTCCTTGTAACGCTCCTGATCTTGGCCCTCGCCGGCTTTCAGTGGGTACGAAGGGGGCATCGCCTGGCCGTTATCTTCGCCATAGATAGCTCCCGCTCCATTCCTGTCGAAGACCTAGAATGGGCAAAGCAGTACCTTGCCAATGCGCAAAAGGGCATGCACGCCCAGGACTTGGCCGGCCTTATAACCTTTGCCAGGGAGCCGCACATTCAAGCGCTGCCGGCACACTCCTTTCCGACGAACTATCTGCAAGAGCCTGGCCCTACAGACGCCACCAACATCGCCGACGCCTTGCGCGAAGCGAAGGCGCTCCTCAACAGCATACCAGGGAACCCCGGCAAGCGAATCGTGCTGCTCTCCGATGGAGATGAGACGAACGGCAACGCCCTCGGCACCCTATCCGAGTTGCAAGCCAATCACATCCTTCTCGATACGGTGGTGCTTCCTCATCATCTCAAACAGGAGGCATTGGTAGAACGCCTCGCTCTGCCCAGTCGCGTGAAGATCGGGGAGCCGTTTGCCGTGCGTGCCGTGGTGGAGAGCCTCACAACGCAACCCGCCACGCTCGTCCTTTTACGTAACGGCGAACTGGCCGCCCCTCAAAAGCATGTAACGCTTCACCCCGGCAAAAATCTTATCTCGTTTTCTCAAACCATCCTTCATCCGGGAACCTATCGCTACACCGTTACGCTGAATGCCCCCCAAGACACCTTCCCCGAAAACAACCGCGGGGAGGGCTTGGTGTGGGTACGCGGGAAGCCAACGCTGCTCTACGTGGCAGATAGCCCGGCTCTCACCGGCTTTCTGCAACAAACCCTTCGGAAAGAGAATATTGACGTTGCCTACGCGCCGCCTCAGGCCTTGCCGAATGATGCCGCCTCGTTAGAAGGCTTCGACAGCATTTTCCTCAGCAACGTTTCGGCCACCGAGTTGTCGGAGGCCCAAATGCGCGCCCTGCAAACGGCCTGTAGAGATTTCGGCATCGGCCTCGGAATGGTGGGTGGTGACCAGAGCTTTGGCGCCGGCTACTATCGGCATACCCCCATTGAAGAGGCGCTGCCGGTTAGCATGGATATCAAGAAACAGAAGCGCCTCCCCTCTGTCGCCGTAGCGCTCGTGATTGAGGACCTTGAAATTCCCACCACGGTCAATATGTCCATCGAAGCCGCCAAAGCCATTGTAGACCTTCTCGAACCCATCGATCAGCTGGGAGTGCTTGACTGCAATGGATTCTATTTCGGCCAATCCACCCAAGGGCAAAGCCCAGCCGGCACCTGGCGCATCCCCATGCAGCACGTTACCGACCCCAACGCCATTAAAGCCCAAATGCAAGACCTCACCAATATGGGCGACCCACCTAGCTACATTCCCTTCTTGCTCGAAGCAGCCCGTGTACTTAACAACACCGACGCCAAGATCAAACACATCATCTTTTTGGGAGATGGTGATGCCATCTACGAGGCGGATCAGAAACAGACGGTGGCGGCATTCAAAAAAGTTACCTCTGAGGGGATTACGGTATCTACCATCGCAACCGGCGCCGATGCCATGGGCAAGCGCTATATGGAAGTCATGGCCCTTCTCGGACACGGTCAGGCCTACGTTGCCGACTCCCCACAAGAACTGCCCCGACTGCTTTTGAAAGACCAAGAGACCATAAGCCAACCTCCTATTATCGAAGAGCCTTTCGACCCCACTCCGGTAGACACCGGCGGGGCACTCAAGGGCATTGACTGGAACAGCGCACCGCCTCTGCTGGGTTACGACGTGGTTTCGCTTAAACCAACGGCGACTTTGGGGCTGCTCGATGCCTCCCCAGGTCGTAACAACCCCATTTTTGCCAGTTGGCGCTATGGATTGGGACGTTCTGTGGCGTTCATGTCGGACGACCGCGCGCGTTGGGCGGCGCAGTGGCTTCACTGGCCGGGCTATGCCAAGTTCTGGGCACAAACGGTACGTTGGACGATGCGCCCCTCCCCTGCCTACGACTACGACCTACAAACCACCCAAGAAAACGGCGTTGGGCACATCACGCTCGATGCGGTGGATACCCAAGGGCGCTTTGTAGATAATCTTAAAGTTCGAGCGCATATCGTTCCTCCCGATAACGGCAGCCCAACGCCTCCCAAGCCCTTCGACATTCCACTACGGCAAACGGCGCCCGGCCACTACGAGGGCACCTTCGACGCTCCAGATACAGGCACTTACGCTATCAATGTGCTCTATAAGACACCGAACGGCAGCCAGTTAGTCTCTATGCCCACCGATCTCGTAAACGCCTACCCCGCAGAATATCGCGATCTACATGCAAACCGCTACTTGCTCAGTCGCCTGGCGGAACTGGGCCTGGGACGTTTCAACCCACCTGCGCAGGCCATCTTCGGCGCCGACCGGCCGGAGGAGGCCAGTCCGGTAGACCTCACCCTGCCGCTTTTGGCCGCAGCCTTGCTGCTTTTACCGGTAGACATCGCCTTACGCCGGCTCGCCATAGATGCCAAAGAGTTACAGCGTGCCTGGAGCTGGCTGCGTGGGCGGCGAAAGCCTGCGGAAGATGTTGAAAGCAAGCGTCTCTCACGCCTTAAAAAGGCCAAACAGGCCGCTTTCAGCGAGCAACCATCAACGATGCAACACGCCGCTTCCAAAGAGGCTCCTCCTACACCGCCGGTGTCGCGCCCCTCCGTTGTCTTCTCTCGCCCTGAAGAGCCGACACCACAGCCGTTGAGAGAAGAGCCAACCGTGCTTCTGAAAGAGCCGGAGGAGGGCGAAGAGATCGTTTCCTCTAAAGAAGAAATGGGCGGGCTGTCCCGACTTATGGCGGCCAAACGACGTGCCCGCTCTCAAGTGGAACCTCCAACGGAGACACGGGATGACCTCAATCCCCCTAACTCCGCTTAGCCCCCTTCTTGACACAAACGACCCGAATGAAGTATTATCCCTTTGGATTCAACAACAGCATAGCGAGAAGCTTCTTATCGAGAGCGGTCGAGGGAGCCGGCCCGATGACGCCGCAACAACCACCTGGCTCTTCTGCCAGGCAGGTGCTAAATCCGGGCAGGGATGCTTGGGCATCCACTGCGCAGATAAGAGGCTTGCACGCGCGGAATGGGGACATAGGGACTTTCTAAGGAGTCCGTCCGGTAAAGAACGCTTTTTCTGGCGCGCCTGCGGCCTCTTCTGCTCTGCGGAAGAGGCTTTTCGCTTGCTTGTGCGGCTTTGCGGCCGGACTCTTAAAGAAAGGAACGAAAGACTATGTCCGAATTCCGTCTGTTTACATCGGAAAGCGTTACGGAAGGCCATCCCGATAAGCTGGCCGATCAGATCAGCGATGCGGTGCTCGACGCCCTTATCGAGCAAGACCCCAACGCCCGCGTCGCGCTTGAAACCCTTCTTACCCGAGGCCTCTGTGTTGTTGCCGGAGAGCTTACCACCTCTGCCTATGTGGAGATCGCCGACGTGGTGCGCAAAACCATTGTCAACGTGGGCTATACCAACACCGCCTATGGGTTCGACGGCCACACCACCGGCGTCATGCTCGCCATCCAACAGCAATCGCCCGACATCGCACAGGGCGTGGATCGCGAAGACCCCAACGAGCAAGGGGCCGGCGACCAGGGGTTGATGTTTGGTTATGCAACGCGCGAAACCGAGCAGCTTATGCCGCTGGCCATCACCATCGCTCATGATCTCACGCGCCAGCTCGCCACCGTACGGCGCAGCCATCCCGAGCTGGGATTTCGACCGGATGGGAAAGCGCAGGTAACGATCGCTCTCGATGAGGCAGGCCGCCCCCATCACATAGATACCATTGTGGTCTCTACCCAACACGACGAGTCGATCTCTCAAGAAGAGGTGAAGGAGCGAGTATGCAACTATGTTATCGGGCCGGTGCTTCAGCGTTACGAGCGCTATGATTATGGAAACATCCATTATTTCATCAATCCAACCGGACGCTTCGTCATTGGGGGGCCTCAAGCGGACACCGGTGTCACCGGCAGGAAAATCATCGTAGACACCTACGGTGGTGCAGCGCGCCACGGCGGCGGCGCCTTTTCAGGCAAAGACCCGTCCAAAGTAGACCGCTCTGCTGCCTACACGGCGCGTTATATCGCCAAAAACATTGTGGCTGCCGGGCTAGCCGACCGGGTGGAGATTCAGCTTGCCTACGCCATTGGCGTGGCACAGCCCGTAAGCGTTATGTTGGATACCTTCGGTACCGGCAAAATCCCCGACGAAAAGATCGTGAAGCGGGTGCTAGAAAAGGTAGACCTGCGGCCTCGCGCCATGATCGAGCGGCTTCAGTTGCTGAACCCTGCCCGGGTACGCTACATCGAAACGGCCCGCAACGGCCATTTTGGCAATCCAGATTTTCCGTGGGAGCAACTCGATCTAGCCGACGAAATCGCATAAAAGGTTTAGCAACAGCAAGGGGCCGATCGGAAACTCCGATCGGCCCCTCTATTTTTCTCTTGCTTTACAGCATTCCTCTACCAACCGCGGGTGGCGAGAAGCTCTTTCTCTTCTAAAGTATGAATGTCAAGACTGGGCATTGGCTCGCCAAGGCCCTCAGAGATCTCGGCCAAAATTTTGGGATCGTTATAGTGGGTTACCGCATCCACAATAGCGCGCGCTCTTGCTTTGGGGTTTTCTGATTTGAAGATACCAGACCCCACGAACACGGCTTCGGCACCCAACTGCATCATCAGCGCCGCATCGGCCGGAGTCGCGATGCCTCCTGCGGAGAAGTTAGGAACGGGCAGTTTACCGGTTCGGTGCACCTCAACAACCAACTCGTAAGGGGCACGCAACTCTTTTGCCACGGCCATCAACTCATCTTCTCGCAGCGACTGAATACGGCGAATGTCACGCATTACCGTACGCATATGCCGTACCGCCTCGACCACGTTGCCGGTGCCTGCTTCGCCTTTGGTGCGGATCATGGCGGCACCCTCCCCAATACGTCGTAAGGCCTCGCCTAAATCGCGGCAACCGCAAACGAAGGGAACCTTAAAAGCATGTTTGTTAATGTGGTTCTCCTCATCTGCGGGGGTTAGCACCTCGCTTTCGTCTATGAAATCCACCCCAATGGCCTCAAGAATCTGGGCCTCTACAAAATGCCCGATTCGGCACTTGGCCATTACCGGGATCGTGACGGCCTCCATGATCTCCTTGATCATCTTGGGGTCGGACATTCGAGCGACACCGCCCTGCTTTCGTATGTCGGCAGGCACTCGCTCGAGGGCCATCACGGCCACCGCTCCCGCCTCTTCTGCAATGACGGCCTGCTCGGCGTTGACCACGTCCATGATCACGCCACCCTTCAACATTTCGGCCAGGCCCACCTTCGTTCGCCACGTCGCCTTTTGGGCTTCGTATTCAGATACGCTCATCTCTCATCTCCTTTCCGCCAAAAATTGTACCCGCTTCTGTACCCCTTACCGTTGAGAGGGAGGCTAGGGTGCGCAGCACTGTTTCTACGGCCAAAACATGTTGCTCAAAAGGAAAACCAGGGGCATGCTGTGGACTCGGAACGCGAAAGGTAGATTCATCGGCAGGAATGTGTAGAAACCCGGCCGGCGGTGAAGTGGGAAGTTGCTGAAGCAAATGGAGCACACGGAAGAATAGGTAGTTGCAGAGATAGTCGCCGGCATCGTCAGAAAGGCATGCGGGAATGCCACACCTTTCCAGGGCCTCTACAATCTGTTGCACGGGCAGTGTTGCCTCTAAAGTTGCCGGAGCCTCTGGGGCGATAGGGCCGGGGGCTAGGCGCGTTTCATCCACATCGAGCTTGTCGGACACCCAGTTATGCGCCTTACGCTCCACGCGCCAGAAGGAGGAGTTGGCAGCGACGCCAAGCATGAGAATGTAATCGAACGGATGGCCTATTTCGGCGCGTTGACGAACCAGCGCCTCAACGGTGCAGGGCGCCTGTATGTAGGAGACAGGCAGTGTGATGGCCGTAAGACCAATTCCCTCCACCGGATGTCTTCCGAAATAGCGCACCAGGCGCTGTGAAGGGTTGTGTATAACGGCGCCAAACGGCCCAAAACCAGTAAGCAGTATCTGCACGCCCATTGTTTCCTCCGAAAGGGAGGTGGCCTCCTCTCACCTGCGGCCTCTCCCTACTCTAAGTTATTACGATTCGGAGGGGGCGTTCTGCTTACCTTTGACAGGGCGCCTTCGAGGCTTAGCCGGAGGTGGTAGAACGATCGGAGGGGGAGCCAATGACTTGATCTCCGGTCTCAGCGGTGGTGGCAGTAGCTCCGGTAGAGGCCGGCCGGGGGGAAGCGGCTCCAGATTGTCTAGTCAAGGGAATTCGCCACCGTATTTTGATAGGAACTCTTTCACACGTGCTTCAAACTCGGTGGCACGTTTGTAGAGGGCATCTCTTTCTGCGGTAACCTGTTCAAGTCGGTTTAAGAGATCGAGGATGACCTCTACACCGGCCAAATTCACCCCCATATCCTGAGTAAGACGGCGAATTTGCAGCAGCCGTTCCACATCGGCCTGGGAGTAGAGCCGATTTTTGTTACGCCGCACCGGCTTTATTAATCCGAGTCGCTCGTACAGACGAATGGTCTGTGCATGCATATTGGTTAGTTCGGCAACAACTCCGATCATGTAAACCGGTTCATTTTTATCGTGTGCTGCCATCGTCTCTCCCCCCTCTCTCACTTACTGCGCACAGCGTCGCCACGCAGACGTGCCAGTTCCAATAGTAAGCTTTTCTCCCGTTCACTCAGATTGCGCGGCACAGTAATGCGCACACGAGCGTAAGCATCCCCGGCTTTTCTGCCATTCAAAGGTGGCATCCCTTTGCCAGCCAGTCGCAACTTCTGACCTGACTGGACTCCCGGCGGAATAACGATCTGCCGGCGCTGCCCGTCCAGCGTCTCTACCGTGGCTTCACCGCCCAGGGCGGCCACGGTGAAGGGCACATCGAGATCAAAGTAGAGGTCTTGCCCCTCCCGTTCAAAGCGCGGGTGAGGCAACTGGCGCAGCGTGATGTAGAGGTCGGCACGCCGTCCTTTGGCATCCGCCGGCCCCATTCCCTGTAGCCGCAATCGCAGGCCATCCCAAGCACCGGGCGGAATATTCACCTGCACGGTACGTGGAGAGGCGATATGCCCTGTCCCTCGACAACGAGGGCACACGGAGGCGCTTAGGTCAAAACGTCCCTGAGCGGTTCTCTTATGCCCCGAACCTCCACATTCTGGGCAGACATCTTCCACAACGAAGTGAGCCTGTTTGGTCGCGCCTCGATAGGCCTCTTCCAACGTCATATCAAGTGCAAACTCGATATCCTCCGCAGTGGCTGTAGGAGGGCGAAATCCAAAGCCGAAGCCCGCATCGCCTCCGCGGAACATGCGGAAGATGTCATCGAGATTAATTCCTTCGGAAAACCGAAAGCTTTCGGCCTGAAAGTCGCCGAAAGGTGAGGAATAACCGCTTGACGCGCCGGGTCCCCCACCAAAAGGCGCCTGTTGCCACGCGTCTCCAAACTGATCGTAGCGAGCACGTTTCTCCGGATCGGAGAGCACATCATAGGCCTCTTGGATGCGCTTAAAGCGCTCCTCTGCCTCCTTGTTACCGGGGTTCAGATCGGGGTGATATTTGCGCGCAAGGCGACGATAGGCCTTCTTGATCTCGTCTGCGGTTGCGTTGCGCGCCACACCCAATATCTCATAGTAGCTCTTTTCGTTCACCGTTGGCATCACCCCACTTTCCTATAGTGCTCTGCTTTCTTCCTCCGAAGAAACGTGTGAAAAGCAAGGTACCCTTCGCCGCCCATAGGGCGGCGAAGGGGAACGAAAGATCATTTGAACTCCGTGTCAATCACGGTCTCTTCGGGCGACTCTTGCTCGCCGCCCGCAGCACCATCCGCACTATGGCTGTTGTGCGTGCCCGCCGTGGCGTGTTGATAGACCGCTTCCGAGAGGCGATACATCGTCTGCTCTAGCGCTTGAGTTAGCTCTTGCAAGCGCTCGACCGAGGTATCGCCGGCGTTGATGGCCGATTTCAGATCGCTTATCTGCTTCTCCAGAGTCGCCTTCAAATCCAGCGGCACCTTGTCACCAAGATCGCGTATCTGTTTTTCCGCCGCATAGATAGCCGATTCGGCACGGTTGCGCGCCTCTGCGCGTTCGCGCTGTTTGCGGTCTTCTTCGGCGTGCTGTGCCGCCTCACGCATCATGCGGTCAATCTCTTCGCGGGTCAGGTTGCTGCTACCGGTAATGGTTATCTTCTGCTCACGTCCGGTGCCGAGGTCGCGTGCCGACACGCTGAGGATACCGTTGGCATCAATATCGAAGGTAACCTCGATCTGCGGCACACCGCGCGGCGCCGGCGGGATACCGGTGAGCTGGAAGTCACCGAGGAACTTGTTGGCCGCAGCGATCTCGCGCTCGCCTTGATAGACTTTCACATGGACGCTCGTTTGCCCGTCCTCTGCGGTGGTAAATATCTGGCTCTTGCGGGTCGGGATGGTGGTGTTGCGCTCGATGAGCTTGGTCATCACACCGCCAAGCGTCTCGATACCCAGCGACAGCGGGGTTACATCGAGCAACAGGATGTTGGTACCTTTGCTGCCTCCCTCGCTGGCGAGCACGCTGGCCTGAATGGCGGCCCCTACGGCGACCACCTCGTCCGGGTTCACCGTTTTGTTAGGCTCCTTGCCGCCACTGAGCTGGCGCACCAGCTCCTGAATCATCGGCATGCGTGTTGACCCACCCACCAACACGATCTCGTCGATATCGGAGGGTTTCAGCTTCGCATCGGCCAGGGCGCGCTCGAACGGTCCTTTACAACGCTCCACGAGGTCGCGCGTAATATCCTCGAACTTAGCTCGCGTGAGCGTTACATCGAGATGCACCGGCCCGTCCGGCGTACTGGAGATGAAGGGCAAGTTGATGTTGGTTTGCGTAACGGTAGAAAGCTCTATCTTGGCTTTCTCGGCGGCCTCACGCAAGCGCTGCAGAGCTTGTCTATCTTTACGCACGTCAATACCGGTCTCGCGTTTAAACTCCTCGGCCACATAGTCCACGATACGTTGATCCCAGTCATCACCACCAAGATGCGTATCGCCGCTCGTGGCCAGCACCTCCAGCACGGAACCACCATCCTCGGTGGTGCCGATCTCTAACAGAGAGACATCGAAGGTACCGCCGCCGAGGTCAAACACAAGCACGCGCTCCTCTTTCTTTTTATCAAGTCCGTAGGCCAGCGCTGCCGCCGTCGGCTCGTTGATGATGCGAAGCACTTTAAGCCCGGCGATTTCACCGGCGTTCTTTGTAGCGGTTCGCTGAGCATCGTTAAAGTAGGCCGGCACGGTTATAACGGCCTCCGTTACCGGTTCGCCCAAATAGGCTTCGGCGTCCGCTTTCAGTTTTTGCAGGATCATCGCCGAAATCTCTTCGGGTTTGTAGGTTCTATCCCCGATGGGGATGACCTCGGAGGTTCCCATTTTGCGTTTGACAGAGATAACCGTGCGGTCGGGGTTAATAATGGCCTGGCGTTTAGCAGGCGCTCCCACAAGACGTTCACCGGTTTTAGTAAACGCCACGACCGATGGCGTCAAACGGCTTCCCTCCGAGTTGGGGATAACCGTTACCTCACCGCCCTCCACCACGGCGATGACCGAGTTGGTAGTACCCAAGTCAATACCAACCGCTTTTCCCATATCCTTTAAATCCTCCAGGGTTCGTTTTTCCGTTGCTATTATCTTGAAGACACTAGTATTATACCATTTTAGTGTGTCATTATCAAATTACGCAACGCTGAGAAAGAGGGTTCCCCTTCCCTTGTCACCGTGATTTCTGCCCCTCCGAAAGCGTAGTATAATTTTAGAGACAACAGAACGCGATTCGTAACACAGAATAAAAAGGTAGGTGTTGGATATGAGTGTTCCTTCTGCGTTGGAAGAGGCCGTTGAGTTTGCGGAAAACCCGGAGCCACGATGCCCCTGTGTGCTTCTGCTGGATACCTCCGGCTCCATGAACGGCCCTGCCATAGACGCCCTTAATGAGGGATTGAAAACGTTTAAAAACGACCTGATGCGCGACCCCCTTGCCTCCAAAAGAGTAGAGGTCGCCATAGTGGCCTTCAATAACGACGTGACGGTTGTTCAAGATTTCGTCACTGCCGACCAGTTCGACCCGCCTACCCTCACTGCAGGCGGCATGACCCACATGGGAACGGCCATTAACAAAGCCCTCGACATGATTGCCGCCCGAAAAGCCCAGTATCGCGCCAACGGAATCGCCTACTATCGCCCGTGGGTCTTTCTCATCACCGACGGGGCACCGCAAGGGGAGCCGGATGAGGTGGTGGAGCGCGCCGCCCAAAGAATTCGAGAAGAAGAGGCGGCTAAACGGGTAGCCTTTTTTGCCGTTGGGGTGGAAAATGCGGATATGAACAAACTGGCTCAAATTGCCGTGCGAACGCCCGTTAAACTCGTGGGCCTTAACTTTGTAGAGATGTTTGTTTGGCTTTCGGCCTCCATGCAAAAGGTATCGCAGTCCCAAGTAGATGAGCAGGTGGCGCTTCCACCACCTGGATGGGGTACGGTTTAACGGTGACACACAGCGGGGTTTGGAAGGTCGTTTCGGCTTCTGTGGCCGGAACAGGCCATGTTCGTGCCGGATACCCTTGTCAAGACGCTCATGAATGCCTTGTTCTACCGAAAGGCCTGCTTTTGATCGCCGTTGCCGATGGCGCCGGCTCCGCACAGTTTGGCCAACTCGGCGCGACCCTGGCCGTACAAAGCTCGCTCCACTTCTGTGCGGAGCAGGCCCCAAATCTTCATGAAGCGTCGCAGGCACAAAAAAACCTTATCGGCGGCCTCTGCACAGCACGAGCGCGTTTAGAACAGGAGGCGGAAACACAGCAGATAGAGCTGCGTGAGCTGGCCTGCACGCTGCTGCTCGTCGCTGCAACCCCCCGTTTCGTGGCTGCCGCACAGGTAGGTGATGGAACCAGCGTTGGGCTTTTCCCCAACGATACATTACGTACTCTTACCCGGCCCCCACAAACCGAGTATGTTAACGAGACCCTGTTCCTAACCTCTTCCTCCAGCTTGGAAGCCGCCCAGTTTGCCTTCCATCCAGAGGGGCCGCTGGGCATCGCCGTCACCACCGACGGCCTGCAGCGCCTCGCGCTCAAACTGCCGGAGGCCGAACCCCACGCTCCCTTCTTTCTTCCGCTTTTTCGATTCGCCGCTCATATCGGCGCCGATGGTCAACAACAGCTTGAAGCCTTTCTGCGATCGCCGCGCCTTGCAGAACGTACCGACGACGACTTAACCCTCGTGCTCGCCGTGCGCCACCGTGAACTGCATGGCCGGACCGTTTAACTCCGATGCGCCTTATCCGTAAGTCTAATGGTTCCAGTATTCTTGTAGATATGAATCATCCGCTGGGCTCCGGCGGAGAGGCGCGGGTTTTTGCGGTTACCGATGCAGAACGGCTTTGCGCCAAAATTTACCACCAGCCAACCCCAGAACAGGTGCGCAAGCTCACCGTTATGGTGGAAAATCCTCCCGATATCCCCATCTCCGGCGCCGACCACCACTCGATTGCCTGGCCGATAGACCTGCTCTATCATGCCTACGGCAGTCGTGGGTTTGCCGGCTTCCTTATGCCGCGCGTTAGCGGAATGCGCCCCCTCTTTAACGTCTACAATCCGGCCATTCGCCGCAAGGAAACCCCGCTTTTCACTTACGAATATCTCTATACGTCCGCCATCAACGTCGCTTGGGCCGTCCGCGCCCTGCATCAACGAGGCTATGTGATCGGCGACATCAACGAATCGAATATCCTAGTCAAAGACACCGGCCTGGTTACGTTGGTGGATACCGACTCGTTTCAGGTACATGACCCGGTTAGGCAGACGACCTATCGCTGCCCGGTTGGCAAGCCGGACTATACCCCTCCCGAGCTTCAAAACTGCAATTTCCGCACCATCGATCGCACGCCGGAGCACGATCTCTTTGGGCTAGCTGTTCTTATCTTTCAGCTTCTTATGGAGGGCACGCATCCCTTCTCCGGCATCTATTTGGGGCATGGCGACCCTCCCCCCTACAGCGAGCGCATTCGAGCTGGTCATTATCCCTATGGGGCACGCCCTGTGCCCTATAAACCGATGCCACAAGCTCCCCCTATGGCGCTTTTGCCTCCTACTCTCAAGGCCCTTTTCGCCCGTTGTTTCGAGGATGGCTTCCACGACCCCTCGGCACGCCCGGATGCGGCCACCTGGAGTGCTGCCCTAAAAGAGGCTGCCGCTTCGCTCACGGTTTGTACCGAGAACCCCCTTCATCGCTATGGTGCCCATCTTACTCGCTGCCCCTGGTGTGAACGCAAAGCGCTGTTGGGAGGGCGTGATCCGTTTCCACCCGAGCCGCAGGAGCCTATCAAACGCCCATCACGGTCGCAGCCGGCTCGCTACCCGGTTACCCTGCCCCCTCGCAATCTTCCTGCGCCGCAGCCCGCACAGGCCTCGCCTGTCGTTTCGCCTTCGCCTCAACAAGCGGTAGCCGCCTCTGGATCGGCCGGCGTGCCCTCCGCGATGTCATGGCCTCTAGCCCCATCGGCCTACTACAACTCCTACAGCACCCCCCTGCCCCGTCTCCCCTCCCTACCACCCTATCCGGCAGCCACATGGGCTGCTGGTGTCTTGGCACTCTTGGCCATTTTTCTGCCCGTGCTGCACTTTATTACAGGCCTCTTTGCACTTATAGCTGCTATCATCGGATGGAAGGTCGCCCGAGCCGGCAGACCCATGGCCTTTCTCTCCGGGCTTACAGGGGCCTTAGCTGTAACCGTGGTGCTTGCCCATGCGGCGGAAAGGCGCTATATCCCCGCCTATGTACGCACCATTAGCGAAAGCGGCCCCATCTACTCCGTCGCTTTCTCACCGGATAGCAGCACCGTGGCCACGGCGATGGGCCGTAACGAAGACCAACGCCTCATCCCTGGCGAGCTGAACCTCTACGACACCGTTGAGGGAACGCTCGATCGCTCCATCACAGGCATCGGCAGCGTTACGGCTGTGGCCTACTCCCCAGATGGCAAACTGTTAGCAAACGGCACCGATGCCGTTCTCCTTAACGGCAGTGTTCGGCTGCGCGATGCCCATAGCTATCTTACCCGTGGCGAACTTAACGGATTTCAAGGAGATGTAAGTGCCTTGGCCTTCTCGCACGATAGTCAACGCCTGGCCGTAGGCACACGCGCACGTACGGTAGAGGTTTGGGATGTGCATCGGCTCTACCCGGTGGCGCAAATACCCGCACCGGGAGAGGTGTTCGGCGTGGCCTTTTCTAACGACAATCGGCTCGTTGCCATCGCAAGCGGGTCGGTTACAAGCGGACTTCCCGGCCATGTTTGCATATACGATCTTTCAACTGCCCGCTTCCTCTGGAACCATCGCGCCCACGGCGCACAAGCGCTCTCTGTTGCCTTCTCGCCGGATGACAAAGTGCTTTATAGTGCAGGGGTAGACAACGCCATCCGAGTTTGGGATGTCCACTCCGGCAAGCTACTTCGCATGATAAGCGCCGACGACGCAGGCGGCCTGAACGCGGTGGCGCTCTCGCCGGATGGCACGAAAGCGGTAAGCGGCAGCACCGACGGCGTCGTGCGTCTATGGGACATGCGTACCGGCCAGGTGCTCTATCGGTTTGTGCCTCCGGACAACACATCTCAGGAGGAGGACGCCATTATCAACGCGGTATCCTACGCCCCGAACGGACGCTTCATTGCCGCCGGAACCCAAGGGGGCACGCTCTACATCTGGAGGGTGCCGGCTCGATTCGTTCATTAGGCCGTTTGCTCAAAAGCACGCATGGCCTCTTCCATAATTATCACGCTGGCGCTACAACCAATTCTATCGGCTCCTGCTTCTAGCATCTCCAATGCCGCTTGCAAGGTGCGAATGCCTCCCGCAGCCTTTACCTTACACCGCTCTCCGGCCACTTGTCGCAGCAGACGCACGTCTTCGAGCGTTGCACCACCCGAAGCAAAACCGGTGGATGTTTTGAGAAAATCGGCGCCGCTTTCTAACGCTATCTCCGCCGCGCGCCGCTTCTGCATGGTGTTGAGTAAAGCGCACTCTAAAATGACTTTTAACACCCCTCCCCCCGCGTGCACATGCTCAGCTACCTGCCGAATATCGTCGGCAACCAGCTGCCAATCGGCATCGTGAACGGCACCGAGGTCAATCACCATATCGAATTCAGTGGCTCCCTGCTCTTGTGCGCGTTCCACCTCATAAACCTTTACTGCTGTTCCATTCGCCCCATGAGGAAACCCTATCACGGTGCCTATGGGGATGCCTGTATTCTCAAGCTCTTTCACTGCAAGGGGCACGCGCACCGGCTGCACACAAACAGAAGCAAACCGGTAAGCCCGTGCCTCTGCACAGAGCCGCCGAATATCGTCGGCGGAAGCTTCAGGGCGCAAAAGCGTATGGTCAATGCACTTTGCCAGCGCTTCTGGAGAACGGATAGCCATTTTTCGCTCCATGACAAGTTCAAAGCCTGTATGTTATACCCGTTGGATGTCTTCTTAGAGCATGAATCGCTGAAACAACCTTGCCTTAAAACCCGTCTCTATTGACAGAGTTAGTCCTAGAAACCATAATAGTTTTTGAGGCCCAGAAGGCCTACGATGACAACGCTCGCTCGAACCGAGGAGACCAATATGAACACACAAGAGCTGCCCATACGGCGTATTGACCACATAAGGTTTTTTGTGGGAAACGCCCGCCAATCGGCCTACTTCTATCGCAATGCCTTTGGCTTCGAGGTTGTTGCCTACGCCGGTCTCGAGACCGGTGTTCGCCATGAGGCCGCCTATCTTCTGCGCCAAGGTGACATCCATTTTGTGCTTGCTTCCCCGCTGCGCGCCGACCATCCGGATAATCACCGCCTGCTGATTCACGGGGATAGTGTGCAAGATATCGCCTTTGAAGTGGACGATGTGGAGGCTGCCTATCAAACCGCCCTGGACAAGGGCGCCACGAGCGCCAAAGAACCTACCTACCATGAGGATGAGGAGGGGGTTTACGTTCATGCAGCCATTCACACCTACGGCGATACCATCCACAGCTTCGTCAATCGCGATCGCTATCGAGGTCTCTTCGCCCCAGGCTTTAAACCGCTCGATCCGGAGCGCTATAGCCCACGCACCTTCCATCCGGTGGGTTTTAAGAGCATAGACCATATCGTCGGAAATGTGGAGCTGGGCCAAATGGATCGCTGGGTTCACTTCTATGAGGAGGTGCTTGGCTTTAAGCAGCTGATCAGCTTCGACGATAAGGACATCAGCACCGAGTACACAGCCCTTATGTCAAAGGTGGTGCAGGGCGGTCAAGGACGCATTAAATTTCCTCTCAATGAGCCGGCTCCAGGTCGCAAACGTTCGCAAGTTGAGGAGTTTCTGGAGTTCTACGGAGGTCCCGGAGTGCAGCATATCGCGCTTTCCACCGATGACATCATCTCCACCGTGCGGGCTTTACGCCATAACGATGTCTCTTTTCTTCATGTCCCCGACACCTATTACGAGATGTTGCCGGCCCGCGTAGGTCAGATTGAAGAAGACCTTCACGAGTTGGCCCAGTTGGGCATCCTCGTAGACCGTGATGATGAGGGCTATCTTCTGCAGATTTTCACAAAACCGGTGGAAGACCGGCCCACCCTGTTCTTCGAGGTCATCCAACGACATGGGTCGCAATCGTTCGGCAAAGGAAACTTTAAGGCGCTCTTTGAGGCCATCGAGCGAGAGCAGGCGCGACGAGGAACCTTATGAAGTTACTTCGTCTGAAGAGCGAGCCACGCTTCTACTACATTCTGATCGGAGAGGAGATATTCGACTTTGCGGTAACTGTGCCCGGCGACCTCCGTCTTACCATGCCGCTCGACGCCAACGAGTTCCTGCCTATTATCTGCCAAATGCGAAAGCGGGGCAACCTTTTAGAGCGCCATCAGAAACGGCTTGAGAAGATCGGGCCGGAGGAACTTCGGCCTTTCCGCAGACCCTTCCCTCTTGAAGACCTCGATCTGCCCGTGCGTCCTACCTCCTTTCGAGACTTCTACGCTTTTGAGGAGCATGTGCGTAATGCACGACGCCAGAGAGGACTAGACATGATTCCGGAGTGGTATGAGGCTCCGGCCTTCTACTTTTCCAACACGGCCTGCATGCTACCACACAGGGCCGCAGTGCCCAAACCCGCAGAAACGGAGGAGCTTGACTTCGAGCTAGAGGTCGCAGCGGTTATTGGAATGGCAGGCAGCAACATTCCCGTAGAGGAAGCAGACAGCTACATTGCCGGTTTCACCATTTTAAACGACTGGAGCGCGCGCGATATTCAACGGCGCGAAATGAAGGTGGGGCTTGGCCCGGCCAAAGGCAAGGATTTCGCGACCTCCCTAGGGCCTTACCTCGTGACACCCGATGAGCTGGAACCTCGAGCGTTACCCGAAAACGGGCGGGGACGCCGCTATGACCTCACGATGAAAGCGTTTGTGAACGGGCAGCAGATATCTTACGGTAACCTTAAAGAGATGCACTGGACGTTCGCCGAACTCATTGCCCACGCCTCGCGAAACACCACCCTCCTACCGGGCGACCTTATCGGCTCCGGCACCGTGGGCACAGGCTGTCTGGTGGAGTTCCCGCCAGGAACCTACCCTTGGCTGCGCCCCGGCGACGTCGTGCGTTTAGAAGTCGATCTGCTTGGCACCTTAGAGAATCGCATTGTTTAAGCAAAACCCCACGGATTCAAACCCAAAAAGGAACGGGCTGTCGGCGTCCTATCGTCGCGGTAAGCGCATTGGCCGCACCATTTGGCGCTACCTTTACACCATTTATCAGGCCTATAGTCGGCACGAAGGAAGCATGATGGCCTGCGCCTGTGCCTACTGCATTCTCCTTTCCCTGGTGCCATTTCTCGCTTTCGGCATTGCGGTTATAGGTTTTTTTATTGGCAGTTCCGAGCGCGCCCTGCATAGCTTCATATCGTCCGTTGAGGGCTTTCTTCCCCTTAACCCCGGCTTTTTGCAGTCTACTCTCGACCATATTCTGGCCAATCGGGGTACTCTAGGGCTTATTGGGCTTGTGGGCTTGCTTTATGGGGCGCATCAAGCGTTTCTCGTGCTTGAAAATGCGCTTAACCTTATATGGGAGGTAAGAGAACCGCGCAAGTGGTATCAGAGGCGTTTTATTGCCCTGGAGGCTACCGTGCTTACCATTCTGTTTATGGGGGCCGATATGAGCGCCGCGGTGGTCATGGCGTTCTTCTCTCATCTCTTTCCCTACCTCACCGCTTCTCTTAGCTCTCTCATTCAAGTGGGGCTTACGCTTCTACCGCTTGTTCTTACAACACTGCTTTTCTACGAGCTTTATCGGCTTCTGCCCGCCTATCGCCCTCCCAAACGCCCTGCCTTCATCGGCGCCATCGTAGCCGCTATCTTCTGGGAGCTTATTCGAATCGCATTTAGCTTCTTTCTGCTTCGTTTCCATTCTTATGATAAGCTCTATGGCTCACTCAGCAAGCTTGTGGCGCTGGTAATCTGGACTTACTATTCCATGGTCATCTTTCTACTTGGAGCCGAGATCGCGGCCGATTTAGCACGAAAAGAAAGAGAAAAGGAGTTGGAAACGACTCGTGCGGAAATTACGTCTATTCAAGAGTAATCCGTTTTAAAGAAGGGAGATTCTGCGATGCGCATTGTTTTCCTCGTCATTGCGATGATCGTCGGCTTCATCTTATGGAAGCTTTTGTTAGGCGTGATCGCTTGGGTGGGCCACCTCTTTTTCATCGCTCTCGAGATCGCGCTCCTTGTGTGGCTCATCTCCGAAGTCTATAAGCTGCTAACAAGCAAGAATAAGGAACTGCTTTAACCGTTGTTCAAACCATACCCCCAATAGGACATATAGGGTAAGGTAAGCGCAAAGCCACCCCAACAATATTGGTAAACAATATTTGTCAGCAGTTGGCAACCCTATTTAAGCCGGAATGAGAAATATAGGGGCTTTTGGTAGCTCCGCCGATGGGTCTTTCGCCAATTCGGGAACTACAGACAGCCGATCGGGTTGGGCACAGTAGGCTACGTCCTCACCGAAACCTATTTCGGCAAGATGTTGGGCATGGCGTCCCTCAAGCCAGCTACGAAGGAGTTGAGGGTCTTGCTGCCAAAGACGTTTACAGGCCACGGCAGCGTCGTCTAACCGAGGAAGTTCCCAGGGTGTGGCTTGGGCGATAAGCGCTTCCACGAAGAGACCGGCAGAGGTAGCATCCTCCAGCGTGAAATTGCCATCCGTTCCGCTGCACACGATAACGATATCTCCCTCAGCCTGTTGGGCTGCAGCCCATGCCGCTTGGGCAACGGCCGCTCGATTGAGCGGTGCCCCTGCAAAAACTCGCCGAGCTTGTCTCGCCTGTGCCAAAGCACGTGTGCCGTTGGTTGTGGAAAGCACAACGGGCCGCCCTTGAAAATCTTGTGTGAGAAACTCCACCGGGGAGTTACCGAAGTCGAATCCCTCTGGCTTTCGTCCTTCCGTCTCTCCACAAAGCAGCAGATGGTTTTCGCGTGCAAAACGGATGGCGGCTTCATGCCCCTCTGCCACGTAAACACGGGGGCAGTTGCGTGCAAAGAGCACGGCGATGGCGGAGGTAGCCCGTAAGGCGTCTATAACGATGCAGACGGCATTTCGAATATCCCCAACCAAAGCCGGCAAGAGCGCGACACGAATCTCCATGGTGCGCATTAGAGGCGCCTAAGCTCGCGCAGATAGACCTCGGCGTTGCTTGGGTCGTAGCACCAAAGGTGAATCTGCTCCATAAGTCCCCGGCATGCGCGAATGGCTTCCACCATGGCAAGGGCGGTGGATTCGGCAACCGCCCTTTGCAGAGAGAGGGTCACCTGATTTGGTTGGGGCATGAGGTTGTTTGTGAAATCCGGCAAGATAACGCCCGTGCAATCCCGTTGACGCGCCAACTCCATCGCCCTCCGCACCGCGTGAACGATTCGTTCGGGAGAGCTTTGTTTTTGATGATCGAAAATAACGGCGAGAGCCGTATAGGCATAACGATAGCGCGCGCCGCTTACAATAAGCGCCTCGCCGGGCGGCATCGGGGCAAACCGATCGGCCTCCCTTTGCGGGCGATCGGCACCGTAGTCACGAGCAAGCTTGGCGGCTCCATAAACCATCTTCAGATCTGGCGAAACGGGCACGATGATGGCCTGTTTTCTCCGAAAGAACGGCGCTCCCAACATGCGCGCCGGCAACTTATAGGAGGCCGACCATAGCTGCACATTAAGTCCATCGCGTTGCACCCTATACAGAGGATGAATGAAGGGCTGTGCAAGTCTCAGATGGCGCAGGCAGCGCCGCCACGATGGACGATTTTCTTGAGATGTCGGGAGATGAACAACAACCATCTGTCTATTTCCTCTTTCTCGTCTTTGAACTTGTTAGGGCGGCAGTCGGTCTACCGGTTTTAGGTCGGGGTTATCGCAGGCCTGCCGTCCTTTTTTTGCCATAGGATACCACTTTCCGTGAATGCGTACCCGCACGATGTCGGCGGTATAGTCGTTTGTGGTGCCGCACTCGGCACAATTCGAGAAAAGCGCCGAGCCTACACCATAGGCATCTACGGGAACATGCATCTCCTCGAAAGCCCGTATGCGCTGCGGATTGAACCCACCACTGACGATGATCTTCACTCGATGACACCATTCACGCGCTCTATCCACCCAACGGGCGGGGAGGTCCCATGCCTCAAAAGCGGTATCAATGGCGGCACGCAAGGCGAAACAGAGACGGGGATTTACCCCATTATCCAGGCGAGGGTCACCCAAAGGGGCGACGCTTACATCGCGCATATTCCCGCTGGTATCCGGCCGTACACCATAGAGCACATATCGCTGGGCCTCTTCGGGCCGGCCAGCCTCCATCAACTGCATGTAGCGGCTAAACATGCGCTCCATCACGGCGAGCGTATCACCCAAACAGTTGTTATGAAAATCCACCAGCGCGATGCGCGGTATGGAGGGCGGCAGAACCGCTGCAAAGGCGAGCATAGTCTCCGCCGTATCTCCCAAAAAACAGGCGATAGCTGCATGGGCCACCGTGCCGCCTCCAGCCCCACCCCACCAATCGCCCTGCTCATCGGTAGAAACCAAAGAGGGATTCGTGCGCCCATGCTGGGCATTGTAGACCTGCACGGCGATGTGGTAGGCATATCCATCGCCCGCCTGAACTTCGTGAGCGTCGAAACGTGCCGGGAAAAAGAGCACATCCTTGCCTCTGGCCGCCTCGAGAACCTGGTAGACATTGGTGGCGATGCGCGATCCGCGCGTGAGAGCGCCCAGCGTGGGCGTCTCCAAAATGGCAAAATCGCGATAGCGCCCCCGTACCTTTAACACCGGCTGTACCTGCATGGGATCACCGGAGTAGGTGGCGATATTGCCATCGTGAACGGCCAACACCTCCAAATTCTCAAACGTATCTATCCATTCCCCCCGTTCGTTGAAGTAGCCGGTGCAGGTCTGCAGCATGGCAAGGGCTTTATCCACACCCACCACAATGCACATAGGTTGGCGGCGTGGGAACCATTGCATCTCGACCTCGATGTTACCGATGTCCACATTCGAGATATCTACTCCGATATCGGAAAGATCGGGACAACTGCCGCCAAAGCGATAGCCCTGACGAGCCAACTCGGCCAAGAGAGCTACAATGTTATAGAAGTACTTATCCGAATACCAACCGCGGCGCATCCGCTCCACATCAAGCTTAAATGTGCTTACTGGCAAGCGCTTGCCGTCGAATACGCTCATAGTTCGCCGTTTGCCTTGCCCACCACCCCAACAGCACGCCGGGGCGAATGGGACTGCCTCTCTCCTTTTTCCTCAAGTCCATATCATATAACGGTATTATGACACAGAGCCTAGAAGGTTCCATACAGCCTGTCGCCGAAATCGCCAAGGCCGGGCAAGATAAAGCTTTTTGCGTTCAGGTCTCTATCGCGTGCGGCTGCCACGATCTGCAGTGCAGGAAAAGCTTTCTCTAATTTGGCGATACCCTGGGGGGCCGCAACCACGCAGAGCAAGATAACTTTTTCGGCTCCAGCCTCATAGAGGCTTTTAGCCGCCCGATAGGCCGACCCCCCTGTGGCGAGCATAGGGTCTAGCAAAAACGCCGTTTTGCCGGCCATGTTCGGCAGTTTACAGTAGTACGAATGGGCTTCTGCAGTGACCTCATCGCGTTCTAAGCCTACATAGCCGACGGCTGCGCCGGGGAGCATCTCTAGCGTGGGCTCAAGCATTCCAAGGCCGGCACGCAATACCGGCACGGCCACAATCTCCACATCTAGCTCGCGGCCTTCCATCTCCTCCAACGGCGTGCGAATGGTACGGGGGCGTGTGGGCAGGTTTTTTGTGGCCTCTGCAATGAGAATGTGCGTTAAGGCCCGCGTAAGCGGACGAAACTGTTCCGGAGGCGTGTTTTCATCGCGTAGGCGCGTCACAATATGATCGGCAAGGGCATGGTTCAAGACGGTTAGCGACATTCCCTTCTCAGCCTTCTTCCTGTTTTGATTTTGATAGTGAAATACCCAAAATAGTCTCTCTTTTGCCAGAGCCTATTTTAGGACGCCTGTTTTTCTCTTTGAAAATCTCCCTTCCTTTCGCCAATCCGCCGTTTCCCAATCTCTATCTGCTGGGCAATGGCCGCCATGACGGTTTCGAGAATCTGTTCGCGCGAGGCATCGGGCGAAAAATGGATGGGCGGGCCGAAACAGATGGCAAGGCGTGCCCGTCGTAGCTTTTTCGCTCCGGGAGGCAGCATATC
>NZ_DATGKU010000086.1:0-9036 GCF_035294505.1 Chthonomonas sp.
GAACAGCCAGGCCCGAAAGGGCGCCTCTCCTCGAAACGAAAACGCGCGTTCAAACGCCCGTAGAAACGCCTCCGATGTTACCTCCTCGGCATCTTCGCGGTTGCGCAGCAGATGGTAGGCATAGGCGTAGACCTGGTGCACGTACATCTCGAAGAGGGTGTCGAGGGCCTCTCGGCTGCCAGACTGCAGGCGCAGCACCAGGCGTTGCTCAAAAAGGCTTCCCGGCCCCCTCTCCTCACCCTCTCGTGGTGCCTGAAGTTCCTCCATCTGTTACGACGCTCCCTGCGAAGAAAAAGTGTCGCCAACCCCTTTGCTTCTCTTCCATTATATCCGCTTTTGGGCATTGCGGATGCGGCTCGTGCCTGTTTTCCCCACTTCAAGTCTTTGTCCCATTGTCCATTCCTATAGACGAATATTCAGAGGAAGTAGAGGTTCCTTCAAGAAACGATTTGAGCGATAGATTTAAAAAATTTTTGTCCACCTGTCCAAAAACAGCCCTGTCAAACGTTTATAATGTAGTTTATTGCCCTATAGGGTGGTAAACCATAAGAGACGTGTTGAAAGGCCCTATGTTTCAAGAAAGCAGAAAAATGTCCCTACGCCATCTGCTTTCAGCGTTTCTCACCGGGTTGGTTCTAACCCTCGGCAGCCTCGGCGCGACCACATGGGCTGTGGAGAGGCCTAACAGTTCGATCAGCCCCTGCCCACCATGCTACACCAACAACAACTGCGGAGGTGCATCCGACTGTTTAGACTGCTGCCATAAATACTGCGGCAACAGTGGGCTGGCTGAAGATCAATGTGCAGCTTGCTGCCCGGACCCTGTCGGTTAGCCACGTTGGTTCCTAAAGCTGCACAGGGGTACAATACGAAGGGTCTGGAGGGTTATCGTCACCATGAGGATAGCCCTCCCTAGTCCTCCCAAACGGCAAACCATGAGAAACAAGAAACTTCTTTCTATCAGTATAGGGGTTACTTTGGGTGTGCTTGTGAGCGCGATACTCTTTTGGCGTTACTACAACACCCATTGGAGCTATGACGCGAGACTTGCTCGCGCCACCGGCATAGACCCAACAGTCTACATTGAGGCTCGCGATCTGGATATGAAAGCACGTCATACGCACTCTTTGTCATCGGCAGAGATAGCTCAGATAAAGCTGTTTCTTAACTATAGAGCCTCTATTATTCGTTACAGAGCTATTGATGCGCTCACACAATTAAGGCATACCCCCTACGCTATTGAGGCGCAGAAGCTGATTCAAACCAAACTTTCCGATCCGAACCCATACGTGCGTATTTTCGCCTTGCGCCATCTTAATGCAATGAACCCTCGTTTGGCCGCCCAGGAGGCAGAACATCTTCTCTCCGATCCCGTTGAAGCTGTCCGTTCAGAGGCTTCGCTCATCCTTCAAAACGATAAAGGACAACAGCAATGAAAAGTTCAGGGCTTACATTAATCGAACTTCTCATCGTCATCGCCATCATATCTATTTTAGCGGCACTGCTCTTGCCTGTTTTTGCCCGCGCACGCGAATCGGCGCTTACCTTACAGTGCCTCTCCAATTTACGACAACAAGGGGTTGCCATCGCACTCTATCAGCGAGACTATGATGGATACTATCCCTATGCTGTAGACAATTTTACAAAACAAGAGGCGCTCAACACACATCCGGGCGACCCTGGCTACACCCCCTATGTGCCCTATCTTGCCAAAATGCCCGACTACGTAGATGTGCTCTATCCTTATGTAAAGAGTCATGAGGTATTTCACTGCCCGGCAGAACATTACTTGACAGGCTCAAACCCGATTTGGCAGATGTATCGCGTCTACGGATGCAGCTATGAATATTACGGAGTGTGGCCTGCGCTTTTTCATCAAACCGAGCAGTACTATCATGACCCCACGGAGGCGATCCTCGTCTCCGACATACTACCCTGGCATGGTCCTGAGGGAATTCCGCCCTACGCCTATGAGCGTTTCAACGCGCTCTTTGCCGATTTTCATGTTAAAACCGTTTCCGTCAACTACCTATATGAACATATTCCTCCGTATTCTTTCTTACCATAGGCAGGATAAAGGATACTGGAGATGGTATTCGCGCGTAACAGAGATCTGTTGTTAGTTGGCATATTGGCGTTGATCTCTCTATCTGCACTAGGTTTAACTATTCATAAAATCGTGGAGGATGCTCGACGTTTTTCCCCACCGCCTGCGCCTATTGCAATGGCACCAGCGCTTGTTATTGGGCCGCATCCAGAATTCTTAGGTAATTACACTGCGCCTTTTACCCTTGTAGAATTTGGCGATTACCAATGTCCTCCTTGTTACTATGCCTCAACGCGGAACGCCTAAAGGCGGCAGCCTTCCTTTCCGCTATGCTCTCTCGGCTATCGCCTTCAAGATGACATCGGTGGCACAAGAGCAATGTCATCTTTTTTCCATGATGTGCGCGGCTTGCTCCCACGAGCACATTCCCCTAGAGACCTCATCCCTCCTTATGTCCAGAGGAAGCATGCGTTGCCGTAGGGTAGTTACATGGTGATTCATATCCCTATGGCCACTCAAGCTTCTCACTGTCCATTCCCATAGACGACTTATCCAGAGGAAGTAGACGTTCCTTCAAAAAACGATTTGAGCGATAGATTTAAAAAATTTTTGCCCGCCTGTCCAAAAACGCCCCCATCGAACGTTTATAATGTAGTTTATTGCCCTATAGGGTGGTAAACCAGGAGGTGAACCATGAAACGGATGTATGCCACCCTGCTCACCGCAGCCCAGTCGGCGGTGCTGAGTCTTGCCGCCTTCGCGCTCTGCGCCCCTAATAACGTTCGAGGCGACATCGTAGATAACTGCCCCACCACGGGCTATAGCTGCACGACCTTTCATACCTGCCCAACCGCGACCTTCTGCGTTGCACAGAGTATGAACTGCCAACAAACGAGCCAGTATTGGCAATATACGATGGCCTACGCGGAATACATGTGCAAAAACCTCAACGGGCCTGGCACCGTCGTCTGTACTCGGTGCTCGTCCCCCGTGCAAGCCGGGTGTTGCAATTCTCAAACCGGGCCGGTAGTGTGCCCCGTCATTTGCCTAAGTACCGGCTCCTAACCTACCAGGCGCTCTGCCCTCGCGAGCATGTTCCAGAGTTTCTGCTCGCGAGGGCATCTATCGTTGGAGCGTTGCAAGGAAACATGTTTTATGCGAACACTTTTACGAGCCGTGCCAGACAGCAAACGGTTCTGGCTCGTGCCTTTCCCAAAGGAGCTACAAAGATGCCAAAACGAAACGGTTCCTATGTAGGCTTCACCCTCATCGAGCTGCTTGTGGTGATAGCCATCATCGCCCTGCTGGCCGCCCTTCTCTTCCCCGTCCTCTCCTCCGCCAGAGAGAAAGCAAAACAGTCCGTCTGTATCTCTAACCTCCGTCAAATCGGCATTGCCTTTCGTCTCTATCTTGAAGACTACAACGGAGAGCGGCCTTACCTGCTTGATAGGCTGGTGCCTACCTACGTCTCCACCCCGAAACTGCTGCTCTGCCCCGACGACATCACGGGCAACTATGCCTACTGGCTTTGGGATGCCGGCAACACCCCACACTACTACTATCGTTACCCTTCCTCCTACAGCTACTTTACACCCTGTCCTCCCTTCCGATGTGACGACGGGCCTAACTATGACGAGTGGAAAGCCTTGTTAGCCCTCCCTCCGTCTTCGGTGGGGGTTATTCTCGACTTCAACCACGGCTATCCCATTCCCAACTATCCACCACTCAGGAAAACGTTTCCTTCCGACCCCGTCTACCCACCCAACGTCTACCTACGCGAGGGCACCACGCTTCGGCTGAACCTCGACGGCTCGGTGCGGGTGCTGCAGATCAAGTTTCCGGGTGATGGATTTTGGCCCTGGTATGCCATGGTCTACAATCCGGGGCAGCGCGTGCCGGATAGCCCTTTAGGGCCGTGAGCAAACCTGTGAAGGAAGGCTCTGCACCTACTGCCTGCGCGAAGTAAGCAACTTCAAGCCCGCTTGCAGAAGCGCGGCGGCGTCGGTTCGATCGGGCATGTCGGGGAAGACGCGCTCCACCGCCCGCCGGGCATCGGCACGGCTGTAGCCCAGCGCCACCAACCCCTCGATGGCATCCTCCCACGCCGCGTTCTCCAAGGCCGTCCGCTCGGCGGTGCCGACAGCCTGCCCGACACGCTGCTCGAAAGCGAGCGCCGAAACCCTGTCGCCTAGCTCTAGGCTAAGCCGCTGTGCCAGTTTCGGCCCCACCCCCGGCACTTTGGTAAGCAGTTTTATATCCCCCGAAGACAGAGCGCGGGCCAACTCGCTTACCTCAAGGGCCGATAACAACGCCAACGCAGCCTTTGGCCCTACGCCGCTTACGCCCAACAAAAGCCGAAATATCTGCAGCTCCGTGGCGCGCGAAAAGCCGTAAAGCGATAGCTCATCTTCCTTCACCACAAGATGGGTTAGCAGCGTGACATCGCCCTCACATGCGCTTAGGCTAGAAAGCAACGGCGTCGGCACATGCACCAAATAGCCCACCCCGTTAACGTCCAGCACCACCGTACCGGCCTCCGCACGTACCACCCGCCCACGAAGCTGCGCGATCATGGTCTTAGTAGATCACCTTGTTCAGTGGATACTCCACAATGCCTTCGGCTCCGGCTCGTTTCAACCGCGGCAGCAGGTCTCTTACCGTGTTCTCTGCGACGATAATCTCGATGGCCACCCAGTTCGGATCGGCCAGAGGGGAAACCGTAGGGTTGCGCAGGGCGGGCAGTAGCGAGGTAATCTGCTCTAACTCCGCCTTGGGAACGTTCATCTTTAGCCCCACCAGTTGCTCGGCGTTTAGTGCCCCCTGCAGCAACATGGCGATATTTTCCACCTTGGCGCGCTTCCATTCGTCTTGCCAGGCTGCCCGATTCACAATGAGACGGGTTGTGGAGACGAGAAGCACATCCACGATCTTGAGGTCATGGGCACGGAGGCTGCTGCCCGTCTCCGTGTTCACGACGATGGCATCGGCCAACTCCGGCACTTTTACCTCGCAAGCGCCCCATGAAAACTCTACCTGCGCACGCACTCCATGCCTTTGCAGGTAGCGCTCGGTGAGCCGAACATACTCTGTGGCGATCCGCTTGCCCTGCAGATCGTGCACCGAGTTGATTCCCGAATCGTTCTTTGCCGCCAACACCACACGAATGGGGTTCAGTGTGGCTTTAGAGTAGACAAACTCGGCCACCTCCTCCACATCGGCCCCGTTGTCCTCTATCCAGTCCTTGCCGGTAAGGCCGGCGTCTAGAATGCTTTGCTCCACGTAGCGCGGTATCTCCTGGGGGCGTATCAACAGCGGCTCCAGCTCCGGGTCGTCCACCGTCGGGTGGTAAGATCGCCCGCTGCTCATGCGAAACTCATAGCCTGCCTTTTTGAAAAAGGCAAAAGTGGATTCTTGCAAACTTCCTTTGGGTATCCCAATACGTAACTTTCTTTCCACGTTTCTCGTCCTCGAAAAATTAGGGAGTTATCGTAGTATACCTTACCCCACAAAGCCCCTCCGAAGCGGCACGCTGGCATCTCCCGAAACCTAGGGGAAAGGAAGGGATAGGCTCACTCTGCTAACTGGCTCTAGAACCGCGAGATTGTCAGTTCCACCCCCTATCCCCTCAGAACTGGTGGGGATTAAAATTCAAGATTTCTCGCCTGCGGCTCGAAATGCCAGTGGTTCATCTCGCCTTCGGCTCGAAATGCCAGTGGTTCATCTCGCCTTTGGCTCGAAATGACAGTCGTACCGCTGGCTCTGCAGCCGATGCCCTCCCCTAGTGAGAATGAAATGAGAAGACCTCTCAGCTTCGCTTCGAGGTGACATGGGGTGCCGATGCCCTCGCCCTCCCCCGATTCGGGAGAGGGGAGACCAGTAAGTTCATTGGCAGTTTTCTATGATAACCTTTCCTTCGGAAACTCAACACAACCGCCCCTTTCTCCCGAATCGGGGGAAAGGAGGGGATAGGGGGCGAACAAGATAAACTACTTTGCTGACTCGATCTAGAACCGTGAAGCCAGCAGTTTCTGCTGCCCCCACCCCATCTCTCAGAACCGGAGGGGATGGAAACCTAAGATTTCTCGCCTGCGGCTCGAAATGACAGTTGTTCATCTCGCCTTCGGCTCTGTAAGCCCCCTCCCCCCATTGGGGAGAGGGGAGACCAACAAGCTCATTGGCAGTTTTCTATGAGAACCTTCCCCTTGAAAAACCGGCAAGATAGCCCCCTTTCTCCCTAATAGGGGGAAAGGACGGGATAGGGGGCGAACAAGGTAAGCTCATTCCGCTAACTGGCTCTAGAACCATGAGATTGGCAGTCTCTGAAGCCCCATCCCTTACCCTCCTCCCGGCACACGCTCTGCCTCCTCAGAACTGGTGGGAATTGAAATGCAAGATTTCTCGCCTTCGGCTCGAAATGACAGTCGTATCTCCGGCCCTTTAAGGCCAACGTTCTCGCCTTCAGTGAGAATGAAATGAGAAGACCTCTCAGCTTCGCTTCGAGGTGACATGGGGTGCCGATGCCCCCCTGCAGAGGGAGGGGAGACCAATAAGCTAACTTTCAGTTTTCTGTGAAACCTCTGGGAAATAACCACAACAACCCTGTCCCGCTCTCGCCAACGATCCTCAAAGATAGTCATGCTCCGGCAAAAACACATAACCACATCGCCAGCACCGTTCGGCATCGGCGGCGCTAATGGTTTTACACCGCGGACACAGATGAAGCTTTATGGGAAAACGGCCGCATTGAGGGCAGCGACGCGTATCGCCGTAGACCAGCGCCCCGCAGTGCTCGCATGCGCTCGCCTCCTCCGCCCTCTGTCTGCGGACGCCCCTGCCTTGCGAAAACATGGCTCTTCTCCCTCACAAATCCGCTTCCATCGGGACTTGTCGTCTCCTTTGAGCGGTTCCGCGCCAATAGCTAAGAACGGAAAGCGTGAGAATGCCTATCGCCACTAAAGCCCATAGCACTGCCCAAAAAGTGGGCGTAAGCCCCACAGCCTGAGCCATGTTGGTGGCATCGTTTTGACCAAGGTCGTTCGTGGTAAGCCCAATCAGCACGCGCAGATCAATAAGCGCATCCAAACAGCACTGCACGGCCAGAAAAGCTGCCAAAAACTCGGCAACCTGTGGAGAGGCAAACCGCCCTGCCAAAAAAAGCAGCGCGACAATAGAAAGCCCGGCAATAAACGTGAAAGCGCCACTACGAAATGGGTTGCACCACAACAGCACCACACAAAGCAGGTAGGTGGCAACCATATAAAGCACCGCGCGGCCGGCATGGCGCCAACGCGCAAGGCGCCCAAACTGCAACAGCAGCGCCCCAAAAAGAGTGGCACCTAAATACCCTGCCGAATCCACAATGCCCTGCGCCCATGGTGACACCGCAGAGATGGTGACCCCACTGCCCGAGGGCGCAATGCGAATGTACTCCACCTGCCCACCGGTAAGGACGGTGGCCAAAGCGTGGCCGCTTTCATGGACAAAGGTAACAAAAAGCCGCAGAGGGTAGAGAATCTGCTGCGCATACGGAATAAAAAGCAAAACCACCGTTACCGCAGTGGCCAGCAACAGCATAAGGCGTGAGCGGACGAGCGGGTCTATGCCAGAGCGCACCGACCCCACACCTGAGGATAGGGGGCTGTTCATCGTTAAAGTATCTCCTCCTACACTCCTCTACGTAATTGCGCAGCAAACGGCTCCACGCCATGCGGAATCTACGGATCAGCTGCCCGCCAAAATTTTGTCTACCCGCCGGCTTACATCGCGCAGATAGGCCTCATCGCCGCCGGCAAGCTCGGTGGTCATATAGCCGGTATAGCCGATCTCGGCAAAAGCCCGTCGCACCTCCGGCCAATCAATGCTGCCCTCAAGCAGGTTTACGAAATGACCGCCGATGCCGCCGAAAAGCCCCGGTCCTCCCTTAAAGTCCTTGAGATGCACCTTCTGGATGCGATGCCCTAAGGTGCGAATCCAGTCCTGCGGCCAAGCAAAAGGAACCACATTTCCTACATCGAAATAAGCTCCTACCCACCGGCTCCGAAACGAGTCGACGAAGGCGGCAAACTCCAGAGGGCTTAGCAGGAAGTTGTTCCAGACCTCCTCGAGGCAGATTTTGACCTTCAGCTGTTCGGCTAGAGGCAGCAGACGCCGGATGGCCTGCTGCGAACGATGGTAGGCATCCACATAGCGCGTTTTGGCATCCACCACGGCGGGCACAAGCAGAATATCATCGGCACCAAGCGCTTTGGCGCACTGCAGGGCAGCCTCGGCATTTTTCAGGCTCTGCGCGGCTGCCTGGGGGTCAGGGCTGGAGAGCGGTGGGTCCCACCCGCCGTAGATCACCGAATGAATGCGCACTCCGGCCGATTCGGCGGCCGCCCGCAGGCGCTCCTGCTCCTTGGGGTCGGTAATCGGTGGCGCCTCCACCCCCTCAAACCCCACATCGCGCGCCAGTTTAAGCCGATCCTCCACCGTGAGGTTCTCCGGCAACATAGAGTAGAGCACCGCCTTGTGAGGGCCGTGCTCCGCTTTCGACGCGGTATCCTGCGCCCCGGCCGGGCCGGCCAACAGCGCTACGCCGGCCGTGCCCCCCACAAAGGCACGGCGACTGATGCTCGTATGGGTTTCGGAACGATTCGGTTTCATAAAAACATAGCAAGGAGACCCCTGCGTTTGCGCAGAGGAGGAATTGCTAGCCGCATCAGCACGATTGTTTCAGCAATCGTAGCTCAAAAAACTCCTTGCACTCCTTTCCGATTTAGGTGGTGAACCCAGAGTATTCATGATATAATACCCTCGGTAAACAAAGATTATCGAAAAGAAGGGCAAGGCAGTGAAAGTCACGTTGTGCCTGAAACTGCATGTAGACCCCGCCACCCAAACGGCTCTACAGGAAACGCTCTTGCAGTTTACAGACTGCTTCAACGCCGTATGCACTTACGGATGGGAGCAGAACGAGCGCAACGGAACCCGACTGCACCAGGCGACCT
>NZ_DATGKU010000087.1:0-1076 GCF_035294505.1 Chthonomonas sp.
GAAACCATGTGTGCCCAAGCTCATCTCGGCCTCCGGCTTTCCAGATGAGGTAGTGCCATGGCGCGGCTATTGCCAGGCAGAGGAGGAGGCCGAGGAAGGGATACAAGCAACGCCATGCGGCGAGGAGAGTACGAGACGACGTGAACTGCAAAGAGAGATAGAATCGAAAGCCACCGTGTGCTTTGATGCGCAGTGTAAAGCGTTTAAGAAGAAGGAAGAGGGCTAGAATAAAGAGAGGCAGGGCGCCGGCGGCTCCTTTGGTTAGAATGGAGAGGGCGAGAGATGTCCAGAAGACCATGGCTAGGCCGAACCTCATTTTGGGAGTGACCCAAGAGGGTGGTTCAAGACAGAGATAGGCGCTTAACATCATGATGGTGAACCAGAAAGTGAGCAGGGCATCGGTGGTAAGTTGGCGGGCATCGAGGAGGGTGAGCGGGGCGAGCATGTAGGTAAGAGCCGCCCAAGCCGCAGCCCGGCGTCCGAAGGCGATTTTGGCGAACCACCAGACGAGGAGCGTTGTGAGCAGACTGGCGATGGCCGAAGGAAGTCGGGCTGCAAAGGGAGTAAGTCCAACAAGGCGCATGGAAAGCGCCCCAAGCCAGTAGACAAGAATGGGTTTCTCAAAAAAGGGGGTTGTGAAGGCGGATGGGTTGAGCGGTGGGTGGCTGTTAAGGCGCGGGGTGATCCAGTCTCCATGAAGAACCATTTGGCGAGCACAAGCCACATAGAGGCCCTCATCAAGATCAAAGAGGGGCACAGAACCTAGTCGCCAGAAGAAGAGGAGCAGGCAAAGGAGCAGCAGACCTATTTCGGTGAGCGGGGGCGATTCGGTTTTGTGTACGGTTTCTTTTGTGAAGGTTTCGGTGTGTACCATGTTCTCACATAGAGTTTACCTGTGTTATGGGGATATACGGCAGAGATGGTCTAAGCTGTTAAAAGAAGGGGGTGCAGAAGCTTTGTAGCTCTCTGCACCCCTAGTGGGGTAGGGAAGCACTACTTCTAACCCGAAAAGGGGAAGAAGACACGTTGGCCGGTTTCTGCCGCTTTGTAGGCGGCGAGGCACATTTCCACCGAGA
>NZ_DATGKU010000088.1:0-40351 GCF_035294505.1 Chthonomonas sp.
TTCTCGCCTTCGGCTCGAAATGACAGTTGTGTCATCGGCTTTAAGCCCCTCCCCAACCCTCAAGGCCGATACAGGGGTCTCCAGAAAATCGCAAGATATTCTGGGGCAGGGCGCCCTTCCCCTCAAGGCCCCACCCCCCGCGCCCCTCGCCCAATTTGGGAGAGGGGCATCTAGCGGCGGTCAACTCAGCGGCCAGCAAGATCGCCGTACTCGCCTCTTTCTCTGGCTGCTGCACTGCTGTCTGCTAAGACCGCTGCATGGCTGTCCGCGAAGACGAAAGGATGGAATAGGGGGCGAACAGGTAGGCTTGCTTGCTGAATTGCCCCTAGAGCTGCCGAATTGGCAGTCTCTACAGCTCCTCACCCCGGTCAGGAAAAGAGCAGTTCAAAACAGTCCGCGTTCGGCAGCATAACGCCTCTCGATGGCTTCAAGCAGGTGAGCAAACTGCAGTTGATAGTAGATGGGAGTATCTATCTCCAGTTTGGCAAGAAGGGGGCGTGCGAGCCTATCCGCCGTGCTCGCAAACGCTGCCAACGGCATCGTTTCGCGTCGTGCGAGGAATCGGCGAATGAGTTGGTGCTCTTCATGGGTAAGCCGGTCTAAGTTTTTAACGACGCCCATAAACCGTTCCACCTCGTTCGAGACGGTGGGTGGGGTATCGGCAGCGAGGGTAAGGTCTTCTTCAACGATCACGAGGGTGCCGGCAGCGTAGTCCCCGATCCGCTTACAGGACGGGCTAAGAAAGAGGAAAAGGAAGGCCGGAAACCCTACAATGTAGATGGGTGGAAGTATGCCGAGGTCTACAAACAGCAGGGCATTGCGTATGACGCTGGCCAATAACGTGATGGGGCGCCCGCCATCGCGAACGACCCGCAGCCCAAGAAGGCGTTTTCCTGGAGTTCTTCCCCCCCACAGCATCTCGAAGAAAACGGCATAGACAAACAGGATGGCGAAGCTGAGGAGGGCGGCAACCGCATCGGATATATCGGCAAGCCCTAAGTGAAGCATGTTGAGCCGCCGCTCCACAAGAGAAAAAAGACCGATAACAACCCCGAGAAGGAGGACTTGGATGAGAACATCTATAAGCCGTGCAAGAAATCGGGAGGCTAAACCAGCCACCCGATAGCGCACATAGATGTTCTCTGGAGTTAACAACGCGACCTCACGTTGCATGGTTCTTACGACTCCTCTTTTTGCCCCTTTTGCGGCATCTGGGCACGGCGCACTCCAATGGGTTCTCCCGTCAGCTCCACCGAGACTTGGGGTGCTTTCTGTGGGGCGGTGGAGACGGGCACATTGTGCCAGGCGCGGCCATCGCGCGCAATGAGGGCGTCAGCCGCCGCCGGCCCCCAGGTGCCGGCCGCATAGTTGGGAAACGGCTGGAAGGGACGTGTTGCCGACCAAACCTCTAGCAGAGGCTCGATAATGGCCCAAGACAACTCCACCTGATCGGCACGGTTGAACAGCGTGGTGTCGCCGATCATGGCATCCAGAAGGAGCGTTTCATAGGCCGTGGCGGGGCTTACCTTAAAGGTTTCAGAGTAGCTGAAGTTCATCTGAACAGAGCGAAGCACCATTTCGGGGCCGGGCACTTTGGCCTCGAAGCGCAGGGCAATGCCTTCATCTGGAGCAATGCGTATGATCAGCAGATTCGGCTCTATCTGGTCTTCGGCAGAGAGCTGGAAGAAGAGGTGGGGAACGCGCTTGAACTGAATAACCACCTCGGTGCATTTGGCGGCGAGGCGTTTCCCGGAGCGAAGGTAGAAAGGCACGTCAGCCCAGCGCCAGTTATCCACGAAGAGCTTTAGGGCAACATAGGTTTCTGTGTTTGATTGGGGGTTCACGCCCGGCTCCTGACGGTAGCCCACCACCGGCTGCCCGGCGATGAAACCCGGCCCATACTGCCCCCGCACCGCGATGTCGGCCAAGTTCTCCGGGTTAATAGGCACCACGGCGCGCAGCACATCGGCCTTGCGATCGCGCAGGCTTGTGCCTTCATAGCGAACGGGCGGCTCCATGCAGATCACGGAAAGCAACTGGAACAGATGGTTTTGAACCATGTCGCGTAGGCAGCCCGCCGATTCGTAGTAGGCGCCACGATGCTCCACACCAAGCGTCTCCGCCGCGGTGATCTGCACGTGGTCAATATAGCGCCGGTTCCAGATCGGTTCGATGATGGAGTTGGCGAAGCGGAACGCCAAAATGTTCTGTACCGTCTCTTTGCCGAGATAGTGGTCAATGCGGTAGACCTGCTCCTCTTTGAACACCTTATGAATGCTGGCGTTGAGCGCTTGAGCGGAGTGCAGATCGTGCCCGAACGGTTTCTCCACCACGATGCGTGTCCACTGCGTTCCGCAGGCATAGTCCGGGGTCACAAGGCCATGCTCTCCCAGTTTGCTGACGATCAGCTCGTAGAAAGTGGGCGAAGTGGCTAGATAGTAGAGGCGATTGTCGGGGATGTTTTTTTCTTTTACATAGGACGTTATCTTCTCCTGAAGCTGCTTGTAGCCGTCAGGTGCCTCAAAATCGGCGGTGATGTAGTGCAGCCTCTTTGCAAATCCGTGCCAAACCCGCAGGTCGAAAGGACTTGCCTCCTTGCTGTTGCGCACGGCCTCCTCCATGTCCTTACGGAACGATTCGTCGTTCATGGGGGTGATGGCGAAGCCGTAGACCTGAAATTCGGGAGGGAGCAAGTTGTCGCAGGCGAGATTATAGAGGGCAGGGATCAGTTTGCGATGGGTAAGGTCGCCGGAGGCGCCGAAAATGATGAAGCTGCAAGGCTCTTCCGGTCGCTTCATAATGGAGCGCGCGTTCACAACGTTGCTACTGAAACCGTCTTGCGGAGAAGGCACTTGGGCAGCAGGCCTATCCATAAGCCAAACGTCCTTTCTCTTAGGGCTAAGCCCTTTCAGATAAAGTCAGGTCATCAAAATTATCGGTTTTTCATCCACACTTCCTATTTTACCATTCTGATAAGTCAACTGCTTCGGGCTGAGCGAGGTTTATTTCCTCCTTAGTTCAGCAAGACATGCCGATCTCTCCTAACAGGCGACCCTCAGTGACCGCCAGCTCGTGCACTGGCGGCTGTGATGGGGTAGACGCAAAAAAACCTTTTGGAAATCCAACATTCATCCAATAATATTATAATATAATGTTGCCACGTCGCAGTGTTCTATGCTCGGTGTCAAGGAATCAGGAGATACTAGAGTTCGACCTAGACTTCGTGTATGACACACTAAAAACTGTGACATCTCTTAAAAAGATAACGAAAGGAATCTTGTTTATGCCGCCAACAAGGCACCGTGCTGGGTTTACGCTCATCGAGCTTCTTATCGTTATTGCCATTATAGCGATTTTGGCAGCGATTCTCTTTCCTGTTTTTGCCAAGGCCCGCGAGAAGGCGCGACAGATAACCTGTCTCTCTAACATGAAGGAGTTGGGGCTAGCTTCCCAGATGTATTTGCAGGACTACGACGGGGACTACGCTCCCTTTGTAGACGTCTATAACGTGCAGCATCAACTGACCCCACGATACTCCTGGGCAAGCCTTCTCTACCCTTACATTAAGAACCTCCAGATATACCGATGCCCCTCTAATCCGAACAACAGCTTAGTAAACACTCTCGTTTCTTTCAGTTTCGGCGTTTCCTATGCCGTTAATGTGCGGATACATCCGGATAGCTGGCTGGGAGAGATAAGAAATGAGGCCTACATACAAGAGCCTTCCCAAAAGATCGAGTTTGGCGAGTGCAAAGCGCAAGGTTACTATGAGATCGGCTCGCATTGGTTTCTCATATCGAGCAACCCTTCAAGCGACCCTTGGCGTGACATCGGGTTTGCCGGGCATAACGACACCTTCAACTGCACTTTTGCCGACGGGCACGCCAAGGCGCTCAAACCCACCGCCACCAACGCACCTTTCAACATGTGGGGCACCTTTGCCGACATCCTCTCCAACACGGTGCCGTTCTGCGGAGACTACTACGATCCAAACTGCGATGAGCCTTCGCCTGGGTCTGCACAAGGCCTAAAAGACCTCGAAAACGCTTACAACTAGTCTCTATGCCGCTTCTGAGCCATTTCCACCACAGTTGGCTACTCTTACACGCTCCTAAGGCGCTGAGGGTAGCTTTTGTTTTTGTAGTCGGGCATTTTCTACCGCTTAGATTGGCATTGAGATAGGGGATAGAACTCTCTTGAAATATTACGAAACATATGTTATAATGGATTCAGCCTACAAGCTACGAATTATATTTCGGCTTTGAGGCAATGAACCATCAACTTTTTAGGAACTTAGAAAGGAGTTTGTACTATGCGAACGCAAAAGAAAAGCCATGCTTTTACGCTCATCGAATTGCTTGTCGTTATCGCCATTATAGCGATTCTGGCAGCGATTCTCTTCCCTGTTTTCGCCAAAGCTCGTGAGAAAGCCCGACAAATCTCCTGCCTCTCTAACATGAAACAGATTGGGCTTGCCTCGCAGATGTACCTGCAGGACTACGATGAGTGTTACGCACTTGAGTACGAGGATGACGGCTCGCTTTGGGGCGATCTCCTGTATCCTTACATTAAAAACCCCGATATGTTCAAATGCCCATCTAATCCACTGAACAACACACTCGTGCCCTCTTGGAATCCTTCATCACACTACTTTATCTCCTATGGCACGAATCCACGAGTGCAGAGTTTCCCTTGGATGGGATCGCAGCATCAAGCGATCATAGATAAACCGGCTCAAAAGATAGAGGTGGCCGAGACCGAACTACCTAATTCGCCCGACGTGGGCACCTTTTGGTGGACGACCGCCTGTAGCAACCACTTTTTCCGGGATAGTGGCTTTGCAGGTCATAACGCAACCTTCAATGTCGTGTTTGCCGATGGGCACGCCAAAAGCATGAAACCTTCCGCAACGGAAGCTCCCTTCAATATGTGGGGTACCTTCTGGTGCGGTGATAATAATGCGAACCAGGGACCGGGGTGCGATCCGGACGGAAGTAAGCTGCAGTATATCAATTGCGACGCCACTGCGCCGGGCGCCCTGCAAGACCTGAAAGACCTCGAAGATCGCTACTCCAAGTAAGGAGCCTAAAATGCCGATCGTTTCAGAACCTAAGCGGTCAAGCACGTCCAATAAGGTTAGTGGTGCGGAAAGTAGGCTGCAACAGAACGTAGGCCCTCTGCAGATAGCTATCGCTGTTGTGGTCTTGGCCGGTGTGCTCTTCGGGATATACAAACTGACTTTTCACGGCCATCCTGCACCGAGCACGCCTGCCGTCAAACCCGTGCCGCCCATGAACTTGCGGCAACTTGCCATCCAGTGCCAGGGCGACATCACCAAACTGTCGCCGGAGCAGCAAAAGCAGGTTAACGCGGCAACGGGCAACCAAGGGGCCTATGTGCTGCGTGCCATCTACATCTCAGCCTTGCGAGGCCCTCACTAAACCTTGCTTCATCTCCTAATAGGTTGCATGTTGAGGGGAGAGGGCACCTCTCCCCCTTTTTTCTCTCTAAAAAACAAGACGGTGAGAACCTATGACCACACTAAAGATATCTGTCAACAAAATCCAATTGGCAACGGGCGATCAGGTTCATACATTTGAAAAAGACGCTAGCGGCGCGTGGCACTATGCTGCGGTGGCCGTACGTGGAGTGGTAGTGGCACTTCCTGTAAGTCGTGAAGATAGTTTCTACTTGGGTGGTGGGCTGGCCTCACATTATAAAGTTCTCGAAAACAACGCGCATCGAATCGCCATCGCCTTTACTTTGCCTGCCGGAGAGGTGGTCTATCGCCTTAATTCGGACGATAGGTTGCCCCTACTTCATGTCGCCATTTCCGGGCCGCACGCCGCGTCTGTGGCTTTTCGTACGCCCCAGCCCGATGCGCGTCCGCATGGCGCCTGGATTACGCGCGGGGAAACCGCTGCCGATGCCGAGAACAGAGAGGTTTTTATTGACGGCACCGGCCCTGTGGTTGTAGGGCACAGCAAGGCGGGAAATGTGGACACGGCTTATGTCTTCATTGCCAAAGTGAACCCCCATATTCAGCCTAATGGACGCACCGAACAGCGCAGTAACACCTACTTTAAAAGCGGCCAGATTCGGGCGGAACAGCAGGAGGCTTTTGGCTACTGGCGGTTACGTATGGGAGAGGAGGAACCGAAGGAGTTCGCGATTCTCTTCGACCGAGATTTGGGAGGGCGAGTGCACCATGTGTGTGAGAAATACTATGCCGATATTGTCTCTTCTTTCCTCGACTTTGAGCAGCTCCGTTTTGACTACAATCCCTATCGTGCATTGGAAAAGATGCCCCTACGGCTTGCGGCTCCTGATGCGTTTGTGCCCGGCTATGGTTGGACTATGGAGGAGTATCCAAACGCGGCCTACCCTTACGGTCACGAATGCAGCCTACAAATTGGGTGCTTTCTCGTTTATGAAGGTCTTGCGACACAAAGGCTGTGGGAGCGCAACTTCGGTAAGTTTATCCTCGACAAGACGCCGCTACTAGGAAAGGACGGCACGAGCTACTTCGTTAGACGCGATGGAGGGGTTACCCGATGGGGCTACTTTAGCGACTACGCCCATCCGTTCCCCCGTCTCGACGGAGGCAATTGGGGAGCGTCCGAAGCCCTCTACACGGCCGCACGCATAGCCGGCGACGACTCCTTGAAAGAGATCGCTCTGGATATGATGCGGCATGACATTTGGAAAAAGCTAAACTTAGACACCATGACCTTTGCGCCCTGCTGGGATGTAGAACGGGCTGCACCAGGCGATCATCGGGACGATTGGGCTATGACCACTCTGCTCGCCTACTGCGCAGAAATCTGTTCTCAGGTGCTCTATCCCGAAACAAAGGATACAACTTACCTCAAAATTGCCGACCGCATCTGCACCTGGTTTAAGGAGATGTTGGAACCTGAAGATCGCATGAACTATCTGCATGAAGGTGTGAATATGTACAACTGCTGGATAGGGTGGATTCCACGTGCCCTTATCCACAAATACGAGCGCTCCGGCGATAAAACCTATCTCGACATCGCCAAAGACCTCATCTGGGTACAGATACTCACCTTAGGAATCACTCTCGACAAAGACCCGTGGGGACAGCCTTTTACCGGAGTGACCTGTGTGGGAGTACGAGGCTGTATAGACTACGACTGCGCCCCTAACCTTTGTCAAGAGAAAGACCTCGTTTTTGTAGAGGTGATCGGAGACCTTCTAACTTATGCCGAGGGACCGGCCTATGCCGCCTACCTTGTGTTACAGCGACTGGCACTGCCGCGAGATCGTTGGAACGATGCTTTTGGAGTGCAAGAGCTGCGTGATCTGAACCTGCGCACCATGTACGACACCTATGCTAGAGGAATGGCTAATCTCATCTATGCGCTTGAACGAAGTGAGGAGGGCTTTGTTGTGGCAGCAGATCAGACGGTATCGCAGCGTTGCTTAGACATAGTCCATCACCGGCGAATCGTTCTGGCCAATGCCACTCGTCAAACACGCAAGACCCGTCTTCAAATTCGCTATTTGGCACCCGGAACGTATCGCATCCGTTTTAACGGGCACGATATGGGCACGAAAACTCATGCGGAGCTAGAGGATGGGCTGTGGGTTTCCGTCCCTGCTGGTTCCACGAGCCGTATAGAAGTCAAGGCCATTGTATTGGAACGGAAGGAAGCGTCTGCTCCCCCGCTGGCAGACGAGATAACCTATCTTAGCGACCTCATCGAAGCCGATGCACAACGGGGTGTGGGGCTTCCACAGCCGGTCTTCACAAAAGATAGAAGTTTCAACGGAGGCCCCATTGTTTTGCACGGGAAGCGGTTTGCTAAGGGCCTGGGCTGTGCAGCCAACACGGTGATCCTCTACAAGCTGCGTAAGGGGTATCGCCGTTTTCAGGCGTTCATTGGCATTGACGAGAGCGTGGCTGAGGCCAAAAACCCACCCCCCTCTGTTAACTTCACCGTTTTTGTGGACGGAGTTTGCATGTATGACAGCGGGCCTGTTTACGCCCACACTGCCCCCAAAGCTATTGACATAGATGTGACTGGCGCCGAAACCCTGCTGCTGCGCGTCTCCGATAACTGGGACAACGAGGGCCACTGTGAGAACGATCTTGCTAACTGGGCCGATGCCAAGCTGATAGGAGGCAAGCACGCATAAGGAAGGCCATCAAACCCTCTCCACACTAACTCTTCGTATTGTGGGTGGCAAGGGGAGCGGAGGTTTGATTGGAAAACGGTAGAATAAGCGTAAGCGCTTGTCTTGGCAGGGAGCTTGCTTATGCTCGATTTTCGGCATGTGGCCACACAGTTGCAGCGTTTCACCATAGAGGTGTCTGAGCTTAGACCGAAACGCCTCGCCGCTCTGGAAGAGGCCCGGCAACGCATGGAGAAGGCAGCGGCCGAATGGCAGAGCTTGCATCAACGGCTGCAGTCCAGCCGAACCTCCTGGCTGCTGCCGAATCTGCTTGGTGCGCCGCATGGCAGTATCGCCCCGCCTGATGCACCCCCCGTCTATACCGCAATCGCCGTGGATGGCTCGCAGATCGTGGCCGACCGGCATGACATCCTGCTATGCTATCTGCTGAACATCGGCTCGGCCATCATTCGCTATCGCCCCGACCCTCATGCGGAGCTTTCCTCTCTGCCCTCTCTCTCCTTGTTGGAGGGCAATGAGGAGGCGCAGACGGATGGTCTCGAAGGGTTTTTAGGGGCCGAGCAGGGAGCGATTCTGCCGCGCCGTTTTGCCGTCTATCGGTTTTTAAGCGAGATCGAGCAGCTCGCAAACCTCGCCGAGCAAGAGAAGGAACCGCCGTTACTTATGGCGGATGGCAGCCTCATTCTTTGGCCTATCGAGTCGGAGGCCCCTCACTTTCGAGAGCACGCCTTGCATCGGTTCATGGGGGCACTGGAGCGGATGCAGGCCAAACGCGCACCGATAGTGGGCTACATCAGTGCGCCCCAAAGCCGTGAAGTCATCAACATGCTGCGTGTGGCTCGATGCCCTCATCCTACAACCGACTGCGACCGTTTCTGCCCCCGAAGGTTGCGCTCGACCCCGCAGTATGAAGAGCCGGCCTGCGCCGGCGTGGAGGTGCTTACAGATGCCGACCTCTTCGCAGCGCTGTTGCAACCCGGCGAACGCTCGGCCCTCTTTGGCTCGCGTTCGAAGGTTTTGCAGTTCTATGGAGAGAAGCAGCGCATTCACTTCTTCTACTTGCACACAGGAGTAGAGATCGCCCGCATCGAGTTGCCCGCGTGGGTGGCGGAAGATGGAGCGCTGCTAGCGAGGGTACATGCCCTCTGTTACGATCAGGCGAGAAAAGGAGCGGGCTATCCGGTGGCACTCGCCGAGGCGCATGAACAGGCTGTTGTTCGCACTGCAGAGAGAGAGGCCTTCTTCAGGCTGCTGGAGGCTCAACTCGTCGCCAAACGGGTTCCCGTAGAATCGACTAGAAAAGCGATGAGCAAGCGCATTCGGCGTATCTAGGCGCGCCGACGTGTTAGCTCCACCCCGACGGCCGCAACGATGCAGGGAAAGGGCGGCAGCATCTTGCGAACGGTTAGCGTTACCTCTTGCACCGCAGGAAAGCCCTCTAGCAGTTTGGCGCAGAGAGCCTCCGCAAGCGCCTCCACAAGCAAAAAGCGCTCCTTTGTGGCCGTCTCTACGATCATTTGGGCTACTGCAGCATAGTCCACCGTGTTCCGGAGGCTGTCGGTCTTCCCGGCCTCGCCCAGGTCGAGCCGCAGCCGCACATCTATCCGATAGCGGTGGCCAATTTCGCGCTCCGCCTCCGGCACCCCATGATAGGCGTAGAGTTCCAACCCTTCGATGAAAATGGTGTCCTCGTTCAATTTACCTATGTTTCCTACCGCGCGTGTAGCTAAATTGTACCTTTCCAATTTGTGAAGTTAGCCGCCGATAGCTTGACAAGAGCTGCTTTTGCGGCGTATACTACATAGTAGAAAAGGGGCTGTGGCTCAGCTGGGAGAGCGCTTCGTTCGCATCGAAGAGGTCGGGGGTTCGAATCCCCCCAGCTCCATTTCCCCCTCCTTCTTCCCTCATGCGTCCTATGCCTATTTCTGGTCTTGCTTCCTTCTAGGGTATCCTGCTCAAAAGCTCCTTTGGATGTACTTGCATCCCGCGTAAAAGAGGTGAAGGTATGTATCGCTCCTTCTATGTAGAAAACTATCGCTGCTTAACAAAACTGGAACTTAGCGATCTACGCCGTGTTAATCTTGTTGTTGGCAGGAACAACATGGGAAAGACGGCGCTTTTGGAGGCGCTCTTTCTCGGTGGTAGCTACAATCCCCAAATCGTCGCAGCCATAGATATCTTTCGTGGAGTACAGGCAAAGCGTTTAGAGTTTAATGTAGATAAGCCTCCACCATGGAGTACTATTTTCCGTGACTTTGATCCCAAGAAGCCTATTCTCTTGCAAGGAAGTACAGAGCAAGGTAAACATGAAGTCCAATTGACGGCTGCTTCGCTAGATGAATTACCCCCTTCTTTGATGTCGAGGCTGACACCCTTTCCTGCAAAGAAATCGGAGACAGAAAAGAGAGTTTCCTCCCTTTCTCCTTCTCACGCTTCCTATGCGCGTGTGCTCAAGTTGGTATATAAGGATGCTGGGGGGACTGGTACCCATTTTTTGATTATGGAGCCGCAGTTTACTCCACAGTTAACGCTTGCCGTATCTATAGAGCCGCCTCCGCCTCCACCTCCTTTTCAAACCGTTTATATCTCTGCCCCACATATAACAAACATTGAAGAAGATGCTAATCGCTTTAGCAAGCTACAGGTGGAGAAGCGTACTCATCTGCTGCTAGATGCTTTACGCATCATAGAGCCACGGCTTAAAAGTATCTATCTCGCACTCTTCAATGGGGAGGCCATGCTGCATGGCGATATCGGCGAAAAGCGGCTCATTCCGTTGCCTCTCATGGGAGCCGGCACGGCCCGTATAGCCAGCATTGTGTTGGCCATGAGTGAAGCGGCAGGTGGGGTTCTTTTGATCGATGAGATCGAGAACGGGCTACACCACAGCGTGCTCGAAAAGTTTTGGGAGGTTATCGGGAAGACAGCTCAAGAGTTCAAGGTACAGATTTTTGCAACGACCCATAGCCTTGAGTGCATCCATGCCGCGCACAAAGCGTTTCTAAAGCAACAGGACTATGATTTTGCCCTCTATCGTCTTGATCGGAAAGAGGAAACAGTCTGTGCAGTACGCTATGACCGGGGCACTCTGGAAGCGGCCATAGAGATGGAGCTTGAGGTTCGCTAATGCCGATCCGCCTAGAAAAGCAGTCCATTCTTCTTGTAGAAGGTAAGGATGATGAGGGATTCATTGCTGCCTTTGTAACATTTCTGGGACTTGCAGAGATTATTCAGGTCATTCGGATGGAGGGGAAAGATAATTTGGCTAATTGTTTTGCCGCTATAAAAAATGAGCCAAATTTTGGCATTGTACAGCGATTGGGGATTGTATGAGATGCGGATACAGACCCTTCTGGAGCCTTCCAAAGCGTATGCACAGCCCTGAAGAAGGCGGGGTTGCCCTGTCCTAACGCTCCTTTTCTGCCTACAGCGGGCGAAAAACCTGTCGTTAGTGTGCTGATCGTACCTGATGAATCCAAAAGTGGGTGCCTCGAAGACCTTCTGTGGGATGCGGTGAAAACCGACTCCTGGAGCCGCTGTATGAAGCAGTTTTTGCAGTGCCTGAAGAAGTGCCAACAGATCGAACTTCCGAGTAACCTGGCCAAAGTCTGGTTGCATGCCTTTTTGGCAGTCCAGAAAGAGCCGGGAAAGCCCATCGGCCAGGCTACAAAGGCAAAATATTTTCCTCTCGATGCGCCGGTTTTTGCACGACTGCGGCAGTTTCTTGAGCAGCTGGCAAGTTAATATGGGTTGCAGAAATGCCGCACCGGACGTGCGGGTATAATAGAGGCCTATCTGCGGCGTTTCGCACAAACTACCAACCTCTAACTGCTTTAAAAGGAGACATTCATACATGACATCCCGCGCCCCGCTGCCGTATGTAACGGAGTCGTTTCTGTGCCGTCTCGATGCGGCCATCGCAAACAAGCATCTGCTCACCCACCCCTTCTATCAAGCGTGGAACCAAGGCACGCTTTCTCTGGAGGCGCTTCAAGATTATGCCTGCCAGTACTACAATCATGTCGCGGCCTTCCCCACCTATCTCTCTGCTCTCCACTCTCGCATCGCCGACCCGGAGCTGCGCAAGCCGATCTTGCAGAACCTCATCGAAGAGGAGGGCGGTTCGCCAAACCACCCCGAACTTTGGCTTCGATTCGCTCAGGGACTTGGCCTAACGAAAAGCCAGGTACTCAACGCGGCAGTTCAACCGGAAACGGCCAACTGTGTGGCAACCTTTCGAGCGCTCTGTAGCCAAGGCCATTTCACGCGCGGACTTGCAGCGCTCTACGCCTATGAGAGCCAGATTCCGGAGGTATCCGAGACCAAAATAGCAGGTCTAAGGAAGCACTACGGTATTTGCGATGCGGAAACCTGGCGCTATTTTTCCGTGCACATCGAGGCCGATAAAGCCCATCGAGAACAGGAGAAGCAGCTTCTTGTGCAGACGGTTTGCAATGAGGAGTTCGCTACAGATGCCCTGGAAGCAGCCCGGCAGGCGCTCGAAGCCCTGTGGAATCTGCTTTCGGGCGTGTGCCGGCGGCATCACATCCCCTGTGCAGCAAGGAATGAGGCCGTGCGGCTCTGAACTGCTTTACCTAGCACCCACCTCATAGAGGGGCGCTTGCAGCCCAAAAACCATCTCACGTTGCTTCGCCCCTCTCGCCATCCACTCTTCGCGGCCTAGCTTAACGGGATGCCCCGGGGGCCAGAGCAGGCTAATTCGGTAAAATAGAGTGGTTCTGCCGAAAACTGTGAGAGGAGTGGAAAGACCATGCGCATTCAAGATTATGTTGCGGCGCATACACGGGCGATAGCGGAATCGTTGGCGCACTTTGTGCGCACCACCGCACCCGATAAGCTCAATTGGCGTATACAGGTGTCGGACACGGTTACCACACGCTCGGTGCTTGACCTCATCGCCGAGTGCGTGGCCGTGAACTACTCGTTCGCATCCTATCTGCAAGGCGTGCCGCGCGATGTGGAGACTCCTGTTTTTCAGGAGGCGGAGCCGGCCCTGCAAGCGCTGCTGGAAAGCGCCGATGCCCTGGCAAAAGCGATCGAAAGCCTGTCGGATGCCGATCTCGAACGGGAGTACGAGCGTCGCAACGTGCGCATCCCCGGGCATCGTTTTATCCTCATGGGCTATCGAAACATGGCCTACCATGCCGGCCAGATCAACTTCATTCAAACGCTGTACGGAGATACCGAGTTTCATGTGCCCCCCAACTGGCGATAGCGACCCGCTGGCCCTCTCCATAGATGTCGGCACCTCCTCCACCCGTGTGATGCTGTGGGACCTTCAGGGACATGCAGTACAGAACGCCCATGCGCAGGTTGCCTATCGCATGCACACCACCCCAGAGGGTGGTGTGGAGATAGATATGGAGGAGCTTGCCACGCATGTGGAGCATTGCCTCGATACCGCTCTGGCCAATGCAGGGGAGATGGCCAAACAGGTGGCTGTGGTGGGTGTGTCTACCTTTTGGCACTCCTGTTTGGGCGTGGACGCCAAAGGACGCCCTGTAACGCCGCTTTATAACTGGGCCGATATGCGGGCGGCCGCCGCTGCCCAGCGTTTACGTGAACGGCTGGATGCGGAGGCCATCCATCGGCGTACCGGCTGTCCCCTGCATCCCTCCTACTATCCGGCTCGTCTGGCCTGGCTTCGAGAGAGCTGCCCCGATACGTTTTCTAAAGTCACTCAATGGCTCTCACCGGGAGAGTTCCTTTATCGGCGTTGGTTCGGCCGAGCAGACGTGCCGATCTCCGTCTCAATGGCTTCGGCCACGGGGCTTTTTAACCAAAAACGCTGCATTTGGGACGAGGAGTTGTTGAGCCACTTGGGGCTTTCAGCCAAGCATTTAGCCCCGATCGCCACCGAAGGCGAAAGGCTGGAGGGGCTACAATCCGCCTATGCTTCACGGTGGCCGGCGTTGGCCAACAAGCCATTCTGTTTGCCCTATGGAGATGGTGCCTGCAGCAATGTGGGGAGTGGATGCCTGGAGAGCACGCATATGGCTATTAATCTGGGCACTTCGGGCGCCATTCGGGTTTTATGGGATATTCGTCGGGAAGCCTTCGACCCCGACCCGCCCGCAGGGCTGTGGCGATATCGGGTAGATGGGTATAGGCCGCTTATCGGGGCGGCTTTCAGCGATGGCGGACTTGTATATGACTGGATGCAGCGCACGCTACGCCTCCCCGAAAATGCCGAAAACCTGCTTGCCGGCAGAGAGCCAGGCGACCATGGGCTGCTGTTTCTCCCTTTTCTCGCGGGAGAGCGAAGTTTTGGTTGGAGCCTATCCGCCAGGGCCTCTTTGATGGGGCTACAGCTCGATACCACTCCCTTAGATATCCTTGCGGCAGGGATGGAGGCGGTGGCCATGCAGTTTGCCGAGGCCGTCGAGCGCTTGAAACCTCTCTTCCCGAAGGCAAACCGCATCGTAGCTTCCGGCGGGGCGCTGGGGCACTCGCCTTTATGGGCGCAGATGATGGCAGATGCTATAGGTCATCCTATTGTTTTGTCAAAAGAGGCGGAGGCCAGCAGCCGTGGGGCCGCTCTCTTAGCTTTGGAAACCGTGGGTTTCATTCCGGATTTAAGACGTGTTACAGCAGACCAACAGAAGACTTACCGGCCCCGTGTTGCCCATCATCAGGCGTTTATGCATTTGAGACAGCGTTTTAAAGAGGCGCTTGCCTAAAGCCTCCAACCTGCCTTTCTGCTTTTTAGTGTAAGCCGCTTCGGTGGGCGGTGGGTTATGATGCCCACATAGGAGCGCTTCTATCTCCTGTGTTCAAGGAGTAGTGTTTGACCCTCTGGGCACTTGCCTAAGTTGCCAACTGCACTCTCCAGGCCAAGTAGGGTTTCCTCGCACCGTGCCTAAAAGTAATGATCAAATTATATCTAAAGATATAAGTTTATATAAAAACTTGCTTTTCATTTAACCAAACGAATGGTCAACCAATATGAGATAAATTTTCATTCCTTTGACCGAACATTTGGTCAATTTCTGGCAACAGAAACCCCTCTTCAATCTCATAATCGAGAGCCATTCGCGGTTCTGTGTATTCTGGAAAGTGGCATATTCTCAAGTTAAATTGAGAAACTTATGCGATATGTGTGGCGTAAGTATGGTATAATAGATATGGTGAATTCTGTAGACTGCCTTTTCCTGGTCTACTGCCACCGGAAAATGACTCTGCTAGATGATGCATCGAGGAGGAATTGACGACGCAATGCGAAAGGCTTTTACACTGATTGAGCTGCTTGTGGTTATCGCCATTATAGCGATTCTGGCAGCAATTCTCTTCCCTGTGTTCGCTCAGGCACGCGAAAAGGCGCGCCAAACCAGCTGTCTCTCTAACCTAAAACAACTCGGGATGGCCAGCCAAATGTACATTCAAGACTACGACGAGCACTTTATGAACGAGTGGCAGAACTATAACAACGATGGATGTACCGGCTTTTGGCCTTGCCAGTATGGCACCTTTATCGGTGCCCCACCCGCCGGTGTGCTAGGATGGTATACCGATCCGCAACAACATCCAGAACATGGGCTGAACTGGGCCTACGATCTGCAGCCCTACATTAAGAACGCTCAGATAATGACATGCCCTTCTACCTCGCCCGGAGCGCATGGTTCTACATGGAACGAGGCCACCAACACCGATAGTGCCTCCTACATGTATAACAGCAATGTAGGTGACGGCACCGTCTATCTGGGCTCGCCCATTGGAGAGGCACAAATTCCCGAACCGGCTCAGCTCATCGTTCTGTGGGATTCTGGAAAGGACGACCGCGTGGTGGAAATACAGGGCTTTAACGGCCCTAACCTCGCTAACATCGTTAATGGGGCCTGTCCTGTTGTCAGAAATTTCAATCCGACTCTCACCTGCCCAGAGTGCTACCCGGACTGGGTACCTCCGCACTTCAATGGGCGTAACTATGCCTTCATAGATGGCCATGCCAAATATGCCATCGACTCGGCCATGTACAACACGATTCACCCGGACTACTGGTTCTATCAGTGCCAGCACTAAAATTCGTTCCTTGAAGGCCTTGTCTGACCGTAAGTCTGCCGGCGGGGGGTGAAAACATTCACTTCCCGCCGCTCTGTTCTCTGGCTGCTAAAAGCTCATCAAGTGCAAGGGAATGCGGGTAGAATGAAAAGAGACGAAGCTGACCTCAAAAGGAGCGTGAATGGAACGTATTCGCTGCCCCCACTGCGGGGCGGTTAATCAAGATGCAGCCCCCCAAGACCCCTGTTGGCAGTGCGGCAAAACTTTAGGTGCCCAACCGGATGAGGGCGCTTCCCCACCCCAAAAGGAGGCGCCGGTAAAGCTTACCCTTGAAGAGCGCGTGGCGCTTCGGAAAGCTCAGAAACAGCGCTCGTCGGCTCTACCGGCTCTTCTTCTCCTAGTAGTCCTTCTGGTGATCGCACTGATCGTTCTTTTCCTTATGCATCCCTGGCGCTAGTCGGGCACTTTTTACCTTTCCTACTGGAGATAACCTATGAAACTCGTGCGTTTTCGCTATCAAAATGCAGTTCGACTGGGCGTTTTGCGAGACGAGGCCACCGTGGCACCGCTCTCAGAGGTCTATCGAGGGAGCATGGCCGCCTTCCTTTCAGAGGGAACGCCGGCGTTGCAACACGCACGGGAAACCCTGGAGCGCGAATCGGTGCCGCTTTCCGAAGTGCAGTTGCTGGCCCCCATCGCCGACCCTCCAAAAATCCTCTGTGTAGGGCAAAACTATCGAGACCATTGCGAGGAGCAGAACCAGCCTATTCCCGAACGACCTATTCTCTTCAGCAAATATGCTACGGCCATCAACGACCCAGAAGGCACCATTCCCCTGCTCCCTGGCATTTCAGACCAGATAGACTATGAAGCGGAGCTGGCCGTGGTGATCGGCAAACAGGGACGTCATATCCCTGAGACGGCTGCAATGGAGTATGTGGCCGGCTATCTCTGCGCCAACGATGTAACGGCACGCGATATTCAATACGGCGACAAGCAGTGGGTGCGAGGCAAAACACCAGATGGGTTCTTTCCTATTGGGCCTTATCTGGTTACCACCGACGAAATACCGGACCCACATGCGCTCGATATTTCACTCACCTTAAACGGGAACGTCATGCAGCGCTCCAACACATCCAACCTGATCTTCCGTATTCCCTACCTCATCTCCTACTTCTCGCGCACCATTACCCTGCAGCCAGGCGACATTCTCTCGACAGGCACGCCTGGAGGCGTGGGTGTTTTCCGAAAACCGCCGATTTTTTTGAAGGCCGGCGATGTTGTGGAGGTTACGATCCAAGGATTGGGCACACTTAGGAATTTTGTGCATAACCCCCCGCAAGCTTAGGCCTGCATGTTGGTTTATCTTGTGTGGCAACAGGCTCGCGGTCGTTGCAACGATGTGGGTTGACGGACGCAACGGCATGGCCTCGCCGAGCAGCCGAACGTGGCGTGGCCAAGGGATTAGGGCGGGCATTAAGACGGCCTTCACGGCTGAAGGTGGAAGGAGAAGGAGACAGAGCGCAGCCAAGCTATTTGCTGCGCTCAAAGAAAAGAAATGGCCTTTTCTGGCCAAGCCTATACCTCCATGACTACAGGGATGACCACGGGATGCCGATTGGTTCGCTTGCGTAAGAAGCGGGCAACCGTGTCGTGGATGGTGACACGGAGGGTGTCGAGATCGAAGAACTCATGCTCGTCAAGCTCTTCAAGGGCTTGACGTACGCGCTCGGCAGCCTCCTCGAACAGCTCACTGCTATCTTCTGGGTGCAGGAATCCGCGCGAGAGAAGGTCAGGGCCGGAGACGATCTCGCCGGTGTCGCGTTCTAGGCCCAGAGTCACGATGACCGTGCCGCCTTGAGAGAGGTGCTTGCGGTCGCGCAGCACCACATCGCTCACGCCCCCTGTGGAGATGCCATCTACCAGCACACTGCCGTGCGGAATAGGCTCCTCGCAGCGTCGCACTCCTTGCGCATCCATTTCGAGCGCCTGGCCGGTTTCAAAGGTAAGAATCTGGTCCTCCGGGTAACCCATTTCACGAGCTAAGCGAACATAGGCGGCATAGTGCCTTGGCTCGCCGTGGTAGGGCACAACGAACTCGGGGCGTGTGAGGCTGATCATCATCTTCAGCTCTTCTTGATAGGCATGACCGGAGACATGCACGTTGTGGATGTGATCGTAGATCATGCGGGCGCCGATGCGGCAAATACGATTGACCACACGCCATACGCTATCCTCGTTGCCGGGAATCGGGGTGGAGGAGAGAATGACGGTGTCGGAGGGTTGGATGCGAAGCGGGGAATGTTCATCGCGACTCATGCGGGTTAGGCCGGCTAAAGGCTCTCCCTGACTTCCGGTAGTGAGAATGACGATCTCATTGGGGGCGTAGTTGGCGAGGTCTTCCACACGAACCAAAAGCGAGTCTTCAATTTTGAGGTAGCCCAGTGAGCGCGCCGTCGCCACATTTTGCTTCATGCTGCGGCCGTAGATGGCTACCTTCCGCCCGAGGCTTGCGGCCACGTCGCAGACCATCTGTACTCGATGGAGGTTTGAGCCAAAGGTGGCCAGAATGAAGCGGCCTTCGGCCTCACGCATAAACTGCTCGAAGGTGGGCCGCAGTGTACGCTCCGAAGGGCACCAACCTTTGCGTTCTGCATTTACACTGTCGGAGATCAGCAAAGTGACGCCCTGCTCGCCGATCTCAGAGAATCGCGCGAGATCGCAGATACGGTTATCCACCGGGGTCTGGTCAATTTTGAAATCGCCTGTATGAACCACCGTGCCGACCGGTGTGCGCAACACCAGACTGACCGTGTCGGGCAGAGTGTGGGTAACATGGATGGCCTCCACGGAGATAGGCCCGAAGTTTACCGGCTCTCGATCGGGATAGTTGTGGAACTCTGTTGCTGCGGCGAGGCCGTGTTCGGTGAGCTTTTCATGCACCATTCCAAGGGTGAGAGGGGTTCCGTAGATGGGCACGGGCAGCTGCCGAAGCACGAAGGGAAGCGCACCAATGTGATCTTCATGACCGTGCGTGAGGCAGATGGCCTTCACCAAATCGCGATGTTCTAGGAGGTAGGTGATGTCGGGGATAATGAGATCGACTCCAGGGTGCTCTTCGGTGGGGAACATCACGCCCGAATCCACGACGACGATGGCGTCTTCCGGGCCTGCTTCGCCGGCGGTGTAGTGAAAAACGAGCATGTTTTTCCCAACCTCACCGCTGCCACCAAGAGAGATGATCTTTAGTTTTGACGGCATAGTCTCTTTACTATAGTTTCTTCCTTGTTTCTCTATTTGAAGTCTGCTGTGCGTTTATTGGGCATTCAAACCAATTTTGCATTATCTATAAATACGAACATTTCGAGGCAAACATAGGCGCAGAATGCACATGTAGCCTCCTCTTGAGAAACTACTATTCCATAAGGAACACCACCTTGCCGCAAAGCCCCTCGCGCATCAGGGCCATGCCCTTGTCGAACTCGGTAATGGAAAGCCGATGGGTAATGGCCGGCGCAATATCGAGACGCCCCGACGCCAGCAGGGACTGCATGATGCTCCATGTTTCGTAGAGTCGGCGCCCCACAATGCCATAGACGGTGAGGCCTTTGAAGATCATCTCTTCGGCAAGATCGAGTTCTACGGGTTTGGTGGGAATGCCCATTAGCGAAACGCGCCCGCCACGGCGACAGATGCGAAAGGCTTGTTGAATGGCGGAGGGAGCGCCCGACATCTCTAGGGCCACATCCACACCCTGCCCATTCGTCTGTTGGTTTATAAAGTCTTCTACATTCGCCCGCGTCACGTTGATAGTGGCGTCGGCGCCTAACGTTTTGGCCAGTTCAAGACGATAGTCATGGGTGTCGGTGGCGTAGATGGCCGCGGCACCCGCCGCTCGGGCCACCGCCACCGCAAAGATGCCGATGGGGCCGCACCCTAAAACGGCGACGGTACGCCCGACGACCTCCTCTACCAGGGTAGCATGAACCGCGTTGCCGAGTGGGTCTTGCACGCAAGCGAGGTAAGGCGGCACCGAGGTGTCGTTTTTCCACAGATTGCCTTCTGGCACAACCACATAGGGGGCAAAACAGCCGTCCACATCTACCCCAAGAATGCGCGTGTTGGCACACACATGGCGTTGATTGAGGCGACATTGAAGGCATTTGCCGCAAACAAGATGGCTTTCACCGCTTACGTAGTCCCCAACCCTCAACTCGGTCACTTCGCTCCCGACTTCGATCACCTCGCCGGCAAACTCGTGCCCCATAATGCGCGGTGGTATCACACGGTGTGCCGACCAGGCGTCCCATGTGTAAATATGATAGTCGGTTCCGCAGATAGAGGTGGCCAGCACGCGAATTTTTACCTGGTTAGGGGCTGTCAGCTGCGGCTCTGGCACCTCAACGAGGCTCGCTCCGGGCCCCGGAGTTGCCTTTACTATGGCCTTCATTCCCCCTGTCTCCGTTCACGAAAACTTTTCCATATACCGGTCATCTGTGTTACAGCCGCTTTGAACGTCCTTATTAGCCCAAGAGGAAGCAACGAGTGCGTTGTGACGGCGGACTTGACGGAGATATCTTCATACAGGTGATAGGGAGGGGCTTGCGCAAGGCGCGGGAAGAAGTAGCTAAAAACGATTTGGATAGAGGCGGCCACCGGCGTTGCCAATAACATGCCCCATATTCCAAAAAGCGTTGCCCCCGCGGTTAGGGCAAACAGGCTCAACACAGGATGCAAACCCACAGAGCCTCCAACCACCCGTGGGTAGACCAGTTGGTCGAAGATAACCCCGGCAAGCAGTCCGAAGCTGCCTCCTACAATAAGCGCAAACGGAAAAGAATTGACGTGTACTTGAAGAATGCCGAGCACGTTGTGAGGGCTTAAAAAAGCGACGATGGCGGCGCTAAGCGCCGTAATGATGTTGCCGATGTAGGGAACCGCATAGAAAAGCCCGGCCAGCAAACCGAGAAACAGGGCATACTGCACGTCGAGAGCCGCAAAGAGAAGAGTGGCGCAGATGCTGAGCAGAATGCAGATTTTGACCAACCCGCGTAGGTAGGCACTAAACACATCTACAACCTCACGTGAAATGCGATCCACCTGTTCCTGAAGCGGTTCTGGGAAAAACCAGATGAACTTAGCCCGTAGCTTGGGGTAGTCGCGCATGATGAAAAAGGTGGCAACAGGTATGATAATGAGCCACGTGATCTTGTCGAGGAGCGCCTGAATGATATCGCGAACTCCTGTTAAAAAGGCGGTAATAGCTTTCTGTGCCGGCCCTGAACGGTCGTTCAGGAGGCTTTGGAGGTTGGTCTGTTTAACTCCGAAATAGCGTAAGAGCTTCTCGTGATGCACAAGAAACGTGTTAACGCTGCTTTGGATGCTGGCGTAGTATTGGCTTAGGTTATGGCTGATGGAGGTAAACTGGTCGCTTGCTAAAGGGAACACCTTTATGGCTAGAACAACCAGAACCGCTGCGGCAAACAGGTAGTAGGCTAAGATGATCTGAGTTCGTGAGCGAAAGAGATGCCCGTGCTGTTCTTGATGACGAATGGAGGGTTCAAGGAGAGCCGCCAAGAAGAAGGCGATGAGAAAAGGCGGCAGAATCGCGCGTACCTCATACAGGAAGAGGAGAACAAGCAAGGTAAGGGCTGAGAGGCCGAGGAACCGTCGTAGGCTTTTTCTTGACCATCCAAAAGGGTAGGTTGCGTAGGAAGGCAAAAACGAACCCTCCCCTAGAGCCCCTGTTTCCGCCGGAGCAGGGAGGGTGTGTTGAGGCGGAACAGGGGGCTCGTTCGTAGAAGGTTCAGGTACAGGCTCGTTCATGCTCTAGCCGGCAGCCTCTTCTTCCTCTTTCACGACCTCATCAATTTTTTGTGCCATCTGCGAGCGCAGTTTATCGCTGGCCGCGGCCACCTTTTGGCTGAGAGTACGTCCTAAGTCGGTGATTTTGTCGTTGAGGTCTTTCACGGCGCGTGAGAGATCATCCCGAGTCTCTTCTCCCGATTTAGGGGCCAGCAGCAGCCCTACGGCCGCCCCAACAAGCACACCCACTCCGATGCCGGCCAGCACGCTTACCAGCACGTTTCTGTCGTCACTGCCATTTGCCATTTGCTTTCCTCCTGGTTCTTTCTATTTTACTAGAGATGGATAAACCGTCCAAACGGTTCCGCACCTTGTGGCTTCACTTTGTGGCTTTTGGGGTTCTCTACTTTCCTAGAAGCCAACGTCGTTTTGATTTACGTCTTTTTTCCTCTTCAGGCTTCGTTTTTTCGGCCGCTTGGCGTCTGCGCTGAATCAGAGCACCGGCCAGGGCGCCTCCTGCAGCAAGGAGTTGTCCAACGCCTGCCGCAGCCTCCGCTTTGGCCACCACGGCCCGTAAAGCCGTGGCACTCTCCACCACCGTGCGGGTGGCCGATTCCACGTTTGCGACCGCCTCTTGAGCCGTTTGCAGGGTAGGCTCAATGCGTTGATGGAGCATCGAATCTACCTGATCTACGATGCCGTTAGCCCTTTCCACCACCACCGTTACCTGTTGTCGCGTCTCCTCAAGGCCTTGGATCGTCTTCTTGAGGGTGCCTAGGAGGTCCCAAAGACGATAGGCCACGAAGAGCAGGGCAAGAAGCAACAAAAAGGCAACTATCTGTATCGCTTGTGTCATCGTACATTTCTCTGGTGATTAGTGATCGCTCGATATTTTAGCGAAACGGGTAGGGAAGCAACTCCCTCAGCCGTTTGCGGCCCACCCCATCAATGAGCAGCGGAGCCTCCATGGGCAGGAATTGAGCGATAACTTGCAGGCAAGCTCCGCATGGCACGCGCGATTCGAGGGGCGCCTCCGGTATCGTTTGTGGGCAGGAGACCGCCAGACGTAGAAAACGTCGTGCCCCCTGTGCAACGGCCGAGAAGAGGGCTACCCGCTCGGCACAGCAAGAAAGCCCATAGCTGGCATTCTCGACGTTGCATCCCACAAAGATGCCCATGTCCGTCTCTACCGCCGCGCCTACGGAGAAGTGCGAGTAGGGACAGTAGGCATTTTGCGCAGCACGTCGGGCCGCATCCACCAAGGACTGTTCGTCATCAGAAAACAGCTCTGCTTGTTTCATGAACTCTGCTTGAGGGCATCCGCGATGATGCCCCCTCCTAAAACCACTTGCCCAGCCTCCGCGCCTTCTCCACCATAGAAGACGGCGGATTGCCCTGGGGTCACGGCGCGTTGCGGTTGCATAAAACAACCGACGATGGTTCCCCGCTCCTCACCTTCCCTAATGAGGGCGGAGGCTGCCTGTCCATTATAGCGAATTTTCACCTGTACGGCAAGAGGAGCTTCCAGTGGCGGGCCGGAAAGGGCGATCCAGTTGCATTCCGAAGCGAGGAATCCGGCGGCGTAAAGCTCCGATTCAGGCCCAACTACCACCGTGTTCGTCTCTGCATCGAGGGCCACCACGAAAAGCGCCTCCTTCTGGCCGGCCGGCAATCTTTTGCGCTGACCGATGGTGTAAAAAGCCACTCCCGGATGCTCTCCTATCTTGCGGCCAGAGGTATCCACAATAGGCCCTGGCCGTAGCGCTGTGGGAGCCTTCTCTTTAAGAAAGGCGATGTACCCCTCCTTCGGTACAAAACATATCTCTTGCGAGTCGGGCTTATTGGCAAGCGGCAGCCCAAGCTCTCGAGCAATGCGCCGGGTCTCTTGCTTGCTTTCGATGTGGCCGAGAGGGAAAAGCGTTTTCGCCAGGGCCTCCTGGCGCAGTGTGTAGAGCGCATAAGACTGGTCTTTGTGGCTATCGCGCGCCTTTAATAGCTCGTAACGGCCGGTCTGCTCATTAAACCGAACCCGGGCATAGTGGCCTGTGGCCAAAAAGTCGGCACCTAGATTTTCGGCCTGGCGTAACAGCTCCTCGAATTTTACCGTGCGGTTGCACTCCACACAGGGGTTTGGGGTTCGGCCCCAACGGTACTCCTCGATGAAGCGATCGATCACCTTGTCGGCGAAATAGTCGCGAAAATTAAGGACATAGTGAGGGATGCCGATCTTGGCTGCGGCACGACGGGCATCCTCCACGGCGCCAAGCGAGCAGCAGCCACCGTACTTGCCCTGTTCACTATGCTCTTGCCATATTTGTAATGTGATGCCGATAACCTCATAACCCTCCTGCTTTAAGAGGGCTGCCGTTACCGCACTGTCTACACCGCCGCTCATGGCGGCGACCACAACTCCCTTGCTCATAGCAGTTAAGTTTACTGCATTTGTCGCTCTGTTGTTCCTGAAAACGCACCGGAAAAAGTTTTTTGTTGAGATGCCCTTCTTAGGCGGGCAGGAAATGGAGGACGCAAAGAGGAAACTCTCCACCAAATCCTCAAGTCGTGAAGGAGATTCGAATATGCCTTTTTCACGTCGTGCTCTATTGCAAGGCGCCCTTGGCGGGGCGGCAACTCTGGCTTTAGGCGCTTCCAAAAGCGAGGCCGCCGAAAGCGTCACCGCCCCCTACGGCCCCTTCAAGATGGGCATTCAATCGTACTCGCTAAGGCACTTTAACCTCGATGAGGCCCTCGACATCACCCAGCAGCTTGGTTTGCACTATTGGGAGGGCTTCATGTCGCACATCCCTCTAACGAATGATGCGCAGCAGATCGCCTCCTTCAAGCAGAAACTGGCCGCCCATAATATCCGCATGTTGGCCTATGGAGTGGTGGGCTTTAGTAACAACGAGGCGGAGGCGCGGCGCATTTTCGAGTTCGCCAAGTCCATGGACATCCCTGTTTTGTCGGCCTATCCGGCGCCGGACTCCCTGCCCTTGCTCGACAGGTTGACCCGTGAATATCGCATCGCCATAGCCATCCACAACCACGGGCCCGGCGACACCCTCTACGGCCACCCCGATCAGGTACTAAAAGCGGTAGCAGGTCGCAACCCGCTTGTAGGCGCTTGTGAGGATACTGGCCACATGATCATGGCTAAAGAAGACCCCGTTGCGGCAGAGGTGCGCTATGGCAAACGCCTGCTCGATGTGCATCTTAAGGCCGCAAAGGTGTCGCCTAACGGGGGGCGCGAGTTTGCCGATATCGGCGATCCGGACAGCTTGCTCGACACCATCGGCTTTCTCGATATCCTGCTACGGCTTCGCTATAATCGGCTTGTGGCGCTCGAATATGAGCTGCATGAAAGCGACCCCGTGCCCTCCATACAGAGCTGCTTAGAGTCGGTACGCCATGCTTGGGCGCTTTTGCAGACCGTGGTGGCCTAAGCGAAGAACCTATCCTTCCACAATCGGCTCGGTTAGCTCCGCCGTTGGAGGCGATTCCTGGTTGGCCTGCAGGTGCAGTTGGTAACGCCGGAAGACGACGTAGAGGGTGGGGGCGAAGACGAGGGTAAAGATGGTGGAAAAGCTGAGCCCTCCGATAACCGCGATGGCCAACGGCTGCTGCATCTGAGCGCCGGCCCCAATGCCAAAGGCAAGCGGCACCAGACCAAGTAAGGCGGTGAGCGTGGTCATAAGAATAGGACGGATACGAATGACGCCGGCCTGCGCCACCGCCTCTTCCGGCGTGAGACCTTCTCGCTCGGCACGCTGCGCTTGGTCGAGCAGAAGAATGCCGTTTTTTACCACAATGCCCACCAACATAATGGCGCCCATGAACGAAGAGACGTTGAGCGTGGTGCCCGTGGCCCAAAGCCCAAAGCTTACCCCAAACAGCGCGAGCGGCATGATAAGTAGAAGCACGGTGGGTGAGGTAAACGACCCAAACTGGAAAAGCATAACGGCATAGACCAGCACCACGGCAAGCACTAACACTTCAAGAAGATTGCGGAACGATTGCTGTTGGCTCTGGTATTGCCCCCCAAGCTCATAGGTAATGCCGGCCGGCAGCGGCGTACGTCGCATAAGGGCTTGTACATCCTTCATAACGCTGCCGAGGTCTCTGCCGGAAAGACGCGCTTCGATGGAGACCATGCGCCGCTGGTTCTCGTGGGTTATCTCCACCGTGCCCGCTACCCTTTGGATAGACCCCAATGTGGCCAGTGGGACATTGTAACCGTCTGGGGTATGGATGGGCAACATCTCGATGGCGCTCTTGTCGGAGCGATAGGCCTCGGGAAGACGCACCCTCACCCCAATTTGACGTTCGCCCTGCAGTATCTGGGTGGCAACGTCACCGAACATGGCGGCATTTACCTGATTGGCCACATCTGCGGGCGTAAGCCCCACGGCGCCGGCTTTCACCGGGTCTACCCGCACGGTAAGCTCCGGCCCCATCTCGATCACCCCATTTTGAACGTCCACCACGCCCGGAATCTTGGCAAGCTTGTCGGCCACCGAGCGTGCAACGTCGTCTAGTTGATTTTGGTCTTCCCCAAAAAGTTTCACCTCAATAGGGGCTGGTGCTCCCGATAGATCGCCGATGAGGTCTTGCAGGACTTGCGAGAAGTCTATATCCACTCCGGGCACTTGGCGCTCAATGCGGTCGCGCACATCGGCGATCACCTCATCAATACTGCGATGGCGATGCGAGTGCAACATAACGGCAAAATCGCCGCGGTTCGGCTCGGTGATGGCAAACCCTAGCTCGGTTCCTGTGCGTCGGGAGAAAGATTTCACTTCGGGAGTTGTTTCTAAAATATGCTCGATCTGCATCAGCAAGCGGTTGGTCTCTTCAAGAGAGGTGCCTGGCGGCGTGCGGTAATCGAGGACGAAAGCGCCTTCATCTATAGAGGGCATGAAGTCGGAGCCGAGATGGGTTGCAAAGAAGATAGTGGCCACAACCAGTACACCGGCAGCTATAGCTAACCAACGCGGATGTCTTACACAGAACTGAAGACCTTTTTTATAGACCCCGATAAGCTTTTCAAACAGGCGGCCGTGCTCTGGGGTGCCGGGACGTACTTTGAGAAAAGCGGCACAAAGGCTGGGGCTTACGAAAAGCGCCAGCGCTAAAGAGACCATAAGCGCAATGGTAAGCGTGACGGCCAGTGCAGTAAAGAAAGCTCCGGCGACCCCCTGTAGCAACACGAGTGGCAAAAATACCACGACGGTGGTGAGTGTAGAGGAGATCATAGGAAGCGCGATCTCGGAGGAGGCGAGCCGGATCGAATCGAAACGAGTCGCTCCTTCGGTAAGGTGTCGAAACACATTTTCCACAACGACAATGGCATCGTCTATCACGAGACCGATGCCAACGGCGAGAGCGCCCAAGGTCATTAGGTTGAGCGTAAGGCCTGAGAGGCGCATAAGGAGAAACGTGATGAGCACCGTGGCCGGGATGATAACTGCCGTAACAAGCGTGGCACGTAGGTTGCCTAGAAACAGCATGAGCACAACGACGGCGAGAATGGAGCCGATGACCACCGCGTCGCGCACGCTGCCAACAGCCTCTTTAATAAGCTGCGACTGGTCATAGAACACATGGAGTTGGGTGCCTGGCGGCAAGGTGGGTTTTAACTGCTGCAGGGCCTGTTCTACGTCGTGCACCACCGTCACCGTGTTGGCTCCCGGCTGGCGCACAATATTGATAAGCACCGATTCGGCTCCGTTAGCGGTTACAATGGTCGTGCGGTCTTGTACAGAGGGATAGATGTGGGCTATCTGCCGCAGCAAAATGGGCACCCCTTGCCTTTGAGCCACCACCACGCGGCCAAGTTGGTCGGTGTCGGTGGCCTCGGCGGAGACAATGGCCTGATACTGTTGGAACTGCCGATTGAGGAGGCCAACCGACTTGAAGATATTTGTGTTGGCAATGGCCTGCTCAACCTCCGGTAAAGAGAGATGATAGGCCATAAGGCGCTGCGGAGAGATATCTACGGCGATCTCCGGAATCCGTCCCCCCTGTACCTCTACCAGGGCGACACCCGGCACCCGGCTCAGGGCGGGGCGCAGCGTGTAGGTGGCGAGAGTCCAAAGTTGGGCTTGAGAGAGGTTTTTGGACTGCAGCGAGAGGCCGAGGATGGGAAAGACCGTGGGGTTCATGCGCTCGACCTCAACATCGGTTTCCGGCGGCAAAGAGGAGCGAATCTGATTGATTTGCGTGTTGACAAGTTCAAGAGCGGTGAGCATATCGGTGCCCCACGCGAAATCCACCGATATCTCTGTGTCTCCACGTTGCGTTTTGGAACGGATACGAATAACCCCTGGAACGGTCGCGATGGCCTGTTCGATGGGGCGAGTCAAGGCCACCTCGGTCATACGAATAGGGCGTTCCCCTGCGTGGGCGATCACAACGAGGCGCGGAAAGGTGACCTCAGGCAAAATGGCAACGGGAAACGACCCCACCACGCCTACCCCGATAACGCAAAGCGCTATGGTAACGAAAAGAATGGCTTTGAGGTTCTGTGAGACAAAGCGACTAAGGTTCACGAATTATTCCCTCCCGTTTCGTTCTGCCCCTGTGAAACCACCTTCACCTTTTGCCCGTCGGAAAGCTCATATTGACCTAGCAAAATCACCTGTTCGCCCGGAGCCACCCCCTGACGCACCTCAACAAGGTTGCCTTGTTCGGGGCCTAAACGGACATCTCGTTGATGCGCTTCCCCATCGTTGCCGACCACAAAGACCACGGACTTGTTTTCCTGAGTAAGAACGGCCTGTTTGGGGATAACCACGGCATGTGGGGTAACGGCGAGAATGATGTCGGCGGAGGCAAAGTCTCCCACCCTCAGAAGCCCTTTCGGATTGGATACGGCGATCTGCACCTCCTGAAGGTTGGTTTGTGGATTTACTTGTCCTACACTGATCACCCGACCGGCAAGCGGCTCGCCGGGGAGTACGTCGGAGAAGACCTTTGCCTCCATGCCCTTACGTACACGCGCTCCATCTTCTGCCGGCAGTTGGGCCACCAAAATAAGGCGATTGGGGTCGGTTATCTCCAGTACGGGTGTGCTTGGGTCGGCCATATCGCCGGGGTTGAGATTTCGAGCGGTTACCACCCCACTAAGCGGCGCACGGAGCACCGCATAATCCGCCGTGGCCTTAGCGGCTAACAGATCGGCCTGTTTCTGTTCCACCGTTCGCTGCATGGCGACGGCCTCCTGTTTTTTAGCCAGCACCTGCAGGGCCCCTTGCTGGGCTTGACGGAGAGCGGTTTTAGCCTCTTGGACTTTGGCGTCTCCATCGGCTTGGGCGCGTCGCAAAGCCTGTTGAGCCTGTTGAACGCGCAGGCGCGCCGCTTGAATGTCCTCCGGTCGTGCCCCTGCGCGGATAAGGCTATCTTGCTGCTGGGCGCTCGCTAAGTTGGCCTCGGCCACTTGCAACGCGGTTTGCGCATCGTCGAGATCGCGCTTCGAGTCGATGCCGTGCTCATAGAGAAAACGTACTCGCTCCAGCTCCGCAGCATCCCGATCTCGTGTAGCTTTTGCTTGCACAACGGCCTGATCGGCCTGGGCGATCTCTTGAGGGCGGGCGCCGGCAAGTAGCTTCTTCAGTTCGGTTTGGGCTGTTTCTAGGTCAATCTTTGCCTGTTGCACAGCATTATCTCTATCGAGTTCGGCGGATTTGAGGGCAAGTTGCGCCAGCTGTACGGCATTGGCCTGTTCAGCTTCTGCTGCTTTCAGGGCTAAAGCGGCCTGTTGTGCCTGAGCCTGTGCCGCACTCAGTGCTGCAGCCGCGCTGAGGGATTGAGCCTGTTGGGGCCGCTCATCTACGATAGCCACGACCTCGCCGGCTTGCACCGAGTCGCCTTCGCGAACGAATACAGCCCGCAGCCTTCCGGCAATGGGAGAGGCTATTTTCGCGTCGGCCCCAGGAGCCGGTTCTAGCCGTCCATGCGCGTGAACGACGGAGGCCATAGGATGGAGGGTCGCCAAAGTCGTTTGAACGGCCACAGCCTCAAGGGGTGGGTTCGAGTCGCTCTCATCCGCGCTGTTGCGCGAGCAGCCGGCCAAGCCCATAAGGAGAGCGATGCCCAGGAAAGCAATATAGTGGGTCTTCATCTTATATCGCCTCCTACCGCGTGTTGTAAAGCAGCAACGGCCAAATTACAGTCGGCCAAAGCGTGGGCAAAGTTCTCTTCTTCTGTAAGATAGGTTTGCTGAGCATCTAACAGTTCGAGGTAAGAGACGGCTCGGTTGGCATATCCCGTACGTTCCATATTCAAAAGCTCCTGCGCTCGCTGTAGACGGCCTGTTTGAAACGAGGCCAACACCGTAAAAGCCTCTTGCAGATTTCGATAGGCAGTTTCGACTTCAAGGCGCACGCTGCGCTCTTCATCGGCCAGCAGCGCCTCTTGTTCATTATAGGCCGCTAAAGCGCTCTGACGATCGGCTCGGTTTTTGCCCCAATCCACTAACGGGAAGGTGACCCCCACGCGCACCGAATCGCCTTCAGGGTCGGGGCCACCGAGGGGGTTGTGCCGAAACTCCACGAAGAGATCGGGCTGAGTTTCTACGCGCGCCCCATGTAGTGCGGCAAGTCGGGCCTGCAGGAGCGCCTGGGCAGAACGAATCTCCGGTCGGTTCTGCAATGCCCTTGTTTCCAAATCCGCCAGAGGCACCTGAATGGGGGTAGGCGCTACCAGTTTATCGGTCAGCAGCAACGGAGTGTTGGCCGGCAGGCCGATCACATTGGCCAGAGCCGCATAGGCGTTCGCCCTTTCGGTTTGCGCCACGGAAAGCGTTTGTTGTGCGCTTGCCAGGGCAATTTGGCTGCGAATCACGTTGCTATGGGCCACATCGCCGGCCTGAAACTGGGTTTGTGCTGCATTAAGGAACTCCTGGGCTAAGTGAAGCCCTTCGGTGGCGATGTTGTTGTCAGCATCGGCACGGAGCGCCTGATAGTAGGCCGTTGTTACATTGTAGATGATGTCTCGGCGAACAGCTGCCTGGTCGGCAAGCGCCGCCTCCAACTCGCCGCGGGCGACATGGATCGCTTGGCGTTGTTTATCGCCCAACGGAATCGTCTGGGTTAGCAGCACGTCTTCATCTAATCCTCCGGTGTTCCTTCCTTCATGATGTACAAGGCTCAGCACGGGGTCATCAACGGAGGAAGCGCCGGAGAGGATGGCACGGGCTTTCGCCACACGGGCCGCCGCAGCCAATGCTTGGGGATTGTGTGTCAGCGCCTGCTGAATGGCCTCTTGCAAAGAAAGACGCATAGGCTCTTGCGCCCGGCTAAGGCAGGGCAGCAAGCACCACCCCAAAAGAACGATGGCTGTTCGTAGATAGACTCGCAAGAAACCCTCCTCAAGGATGGTTAGCGCGTGATGTTGAAGCGTCTCATCGCTTCAGATGACAACAGTATTGCACGTCCACCCTTAAAGAGTCCTAAAAAGCAACTTAGAGTTTTCTAAGAAATGGCGTGAAAAAGGAAGCTCGTCGGGCTTGCAACGTGCACAGCGGGTTAGGGTATAATGCGTCTCCGCATGTTCGGGCGTTGCGCTCGGCAACTTGTTCATAACCATCTTAAAGGAGGTAACCTTTGAAACGAGCATTTACCCTTATCGAATTACTCGTCGTTATCGCTATTATCGCCATCCTTGCTGCCATTCTATTTCCGGTTTTCGCCCAAGCTCGCGAGATGGCTCGCAAAACTACCTGCGCGTCCAATCAGCGACAGATCGCTCTAGCTTTTAAGCTGTATACTCAGGACTACGATGAGGGGTATCCGAACACGAACGATCCCTATCTGTTCGCGGGTCGCCACTGGCGTTGGCCTATTATGCCCTACCTCGGCATCGGCCAGAAGCAACAGAGCGGAAGCTTCAACGCCGCTAACGGGTCACCGTCTATCTTACTGTGCCCTTCCGACACGCTCTCGCTAAGCCAATTCAACGGAACCTCTTACGACTATTCCGCCAGCTTCTACCACACCCCCGATCAGATTGACCAGATGCACTTCAGCGACCTGCTCAACAGTCCTTCCTGGCTTACGTGTGTGACGCAAACGGAGGCGGCGGTGGTCTATCCGGCCCAGAAGGTTTTGATTACAGAGTGGTACAACAGCCACGATCATACCGGTGCGCCTGTAGGGTTGTGGGGCAGTTATCCCTTTCCCGGCCCTGATCGTTGGGATGGCGGCCGCATCTTTGCTATGGCCGATGGCCATGTAAAGTTTTTAAAATCGCGCCGGATTCATCCCTCTGCCGATGATTGCCCCGACATCAATCTCACCCATGATGGCGTTGCCGGCAAAGATATAGACTAGCGCTAGAGGGCTATTCTGCCCTGACAGAGAACGGCCAACGGTAGCGAATGGGGTTGGCTAACGAGGTTGAGGATGGCAAGATTTTGACAGGGCGTTCCCAAAGGGGGTACACTTTCAAGCTGGTTTCGATGGCAGTCTGTTTTCATTCTGCTTCTGCTATTGTTGCCCTCATATTGAGCTAACACCAATGTTTAGGAGGAAAAAGTGCGTATTCGAGCAAAAGAGATCCGCCGCATGCGCAAGCGCCAGGAGGAGCGAATAAAGGCGCGCATCAAGGCGGCGAAAGCGGCGGCCGGCAAGGCCTCTGCACGAACAGTAGGACGCGCCGCTGCCGCTGCCCCAACCACCACGGCGCGGCCAAGACCGCGACCGACGGCTCCAGAGCGACGCGAGCGTGAGCGGCCTAAGGCCCCTGAAGTGGCTGTAACCACACCTGCTCCCGCCACCACAGAGGCTACGGCGGAAAAAGCTCCTACCACTCGGGCCCCACGACCACGGAAAAAGGCATCGGAAAAGCCTAAGGAGACGGCTTCGGTCGCCCAAGAGCCGCAGGAGAGCGTAGCAGAGACTCCGTCAGCATCGGCAGAGCCCCAGACACCGCCAACGCCTCAGGAGGAGACCAAGGGAGAGGGGTAAAGGGCTTCACAGGCTCCCATTCAATAGAACGATGACTCGACCCGTACGCCATAGCGTTGCTGCTCCCTCAGTACAAGAGATCGTCTCGTTTTTGGAAAGCCTGTGCCCCTCGCTCGATTCTTCTGCTCCGCCCTTAAGCGCCACCTCGAACCTGCAAGTAGGGGCGCCCACAGACCTTGTGGAGCAGATATACGTGATACCTCAGCCCTCTTATTCTCTATTAACGGCGCTTCCTTCACACAAAAGTGCGCTACTTATCTCAGCCGCGCCGCTATTTGATACGCCGCCCATTGCGTTCGACTGGAAGAGACCTGCTCATCGCCTGCTGCTACAGTTGTTCGAGAAGCAGATCGCTTTCTATGTGTTACCCCCAAGCTATGCCGCCGCTCCGGAAGGCTACGATGCGTGTTTGGCAGAGGCGATCGGATTTCATGAGGTGCTTCCTCTGTATATAGCCGGTACAGCACAGCAGTTTAAATTGGTGGTTTTTGTGCCGCCCCCATCCGTACCTGATGTGCACCGAGCGGCGGCCGAGGCCGGTGCCGGAACCATCGGCGAGTACACTTACTGCTCTTTCCAAGCGCCCGGCAAAGGCACCTTTCTCCCTTCGGAGCGGGCAAACCCTGCCATTGGTAAAAGGGGACAGCTCGAGGAGGTCGAAGAGGTGCGTTTGGAGATGGTTGTACCAAAACATGCGCTCTTGGCGGTCATTGAGGCCGTTAAAGAGGCGCATCCCTATGAAGAAGTTGCTTACGATGTCTACCCACTGCACAATGTTGGAGCACCCTGCGGGCGGGGATGCAAGGTGCGCCTGGAAAAACCGATGGTGTTTGATGACCTGCTTTCCACCCTTGAGCAGGCTTTGGATTTGGGAACGGCTTACCGCTTAAGATACACGCCTCCTGATCCTCAACTGGCGAATGCAGGGGTAACTCATTTAGCGGTTGGAGTAGGAATCGGTTCGTGCAATGATCTTCTAGGCGCTGCTCAAGAGCAGAAGATAGAGGTTATTATCGTGGGTGGAACTTCGCCGAGCGACTGGATAGGGGTACCACCCCCTGTGCTTGTAGACATCGGGTTTCTGCCCGCCGTAGCCCCGGGACTGAAGCGGTTGACCGATAAGCTACGGCAGGTTTTTGGCGGCAGAGGCGTAAAAATAGACTACGCGTTCTGAAAAAGCGAAAGGGGTTCGCCTTATGGAATATCTAACAACACACGACATCGCCTGGATCAACACGGTGGTCACCGGTGAGGTACAACCTTTCAACTATATCGCACTCGAATCGGCAATGGCCGGCCAGTACCGCTACGGCAACAGCCGTGACGTGCTGGCTCAGGCGGCCACATTTCTGCGTCGGCTGCTATTTTCTCCTCCTTTTGCCAAAGGGAACCGGCGTACGGCTCTCATCGCTACGCTAACTTTCTTGAACCGCAACGGCTATCGCACGGCGGTTGCGGATGAGGAGTTGGTGCAGATCTTAAGCGATCTGGAACGCGGTGTTATTGATGCCCATCAGGCCGTTGAGCGGATGGTGGTACCTGCCGAAACGCCTGAGCAGGAGAATTTGCGCGCCTTTGTCCAGAATGAGTGCTTGCAGCACGCCAAGGCGCTGCAATTGGCTTTGCCCGGAGATTAAAAAGTTATGCAGACCCAAAAGGTGGCGATTCTGGGATGTGGTGCTGCCGGGAAAGCGCATTTGGAACGCTGGCTAGCCCTTGCCGGTGTGGAGGTGGTGGCTTTATGCGACAAAGATGTTGCTAAAGTCGCCCCGCTGGCCGAGCAAATTCCGAACTGTGCGGCCTTCACGCGCTTAGACGACACGCTACGCAACGCCAACTACGATATTGTGGATGTTTGTCTGCCGGCCCCGGCCCAGTTCGAGGCGGTTGCGGGTGCCTTAAAAGCGCGGGCGCACGTTGTGTGCGAGATTCCTTTCACCGCAAGTGCAACCCAGGCAGCTGAGCTGGTTCATATCGCTGAAATGCAAGAGCGCTTTCTCATGCCCCTTTTTACACAACGCTTTCATCCGCCCTGTCTCTTTCTAAAAGATTTGATAGCGAATGACGATCTTGGCCGCCCCCTCATGTTTCGCTGCCGATTTGGCAGCTCTGTTGGGGAGCTAGCTGAACTCGGCGTGCTTGGTTCGCCTAATGATGGGTGTGCGTCCTACATCGCCACGGCTTTACACGCTATCGATCTTTTTCGTACGTTTTGTGGGGATGTAAGAAAAGGAGTTGGCCGATGGCGTGACAAACCCGGTAGCCCTTATGCTATCCTGGTGCTCTTGCTGGAATCGGAGTTGACTTTAGGGACAATTGAGATAATGGTGGCACCGCCTGCAGGCAAGAGCGCGCTCGAGATCTACGGTTCTGCGGGAGCTGCAGCGCTCGATTATGAGGAGGGGGTACTTCACTTCACAACAGCCGATCACCCGCTTTGGTATAGTCGTCGTGAAGAGGGACGCGACCGGTTAGAGCGCGCCCTCTCCCACTTCTCCGAGGTCGTATTCGGTCTACAGAGGCTGGAGGTGCGTGGGGAGGATGGAGTGCGCGCTTTGCAGGTTTTAGAGGAGGCGCTACATGGTCGTTCCGGCTAAAGCCGCAGAAACCGTGTCGGCCGAAATAACCCGTGCGGTCGTGCCGGTCGCCGGCCAGGGCAGCCGTCTGCGCCCACTAACCCATCTGCTTCCCAAGGAGCTGCTGCCGGTGGGGCGCAAACTTGTGTTAGACTACGTGATAGAGGAGCTCTATGCTGCAGGCATTCGCGAGGCTCTGTTCATCGTTTCACCACGCAAGCCGCAAATACGTACCTATCTCGAAGAGATCGTGGGAGCTGGTACCGGTTTACACTTTGCCTTTGCCGTGCAGGAGGAGCCAAAAGGTTCGGGAGATGCGCTACTCTATGCAGCGGACTGGGTTGGAGAACAGCCTTTCGTGGTAGCCTTCGGCGACTGCATTATCGCTTCATCGCCTGTAGGCGCCCCTCTGAAACGCCTTATTCAGGCGTTCAAACAGCACGAGGTCGAGGCGGCTATTTTGGTGGAAGAGGTGGAGAGGGAGCGTCTGTCCCGTTATGGGGTAGTGGCTCCTGCAGAAACGAACTCACATGAGGCCCCATTTCTCATTCACGATATTGTGGAAAAGCCTTCGGTAGATGTGGCACCAAGCTCTTTCGTGGTGGCCGCGCGCTGGATACTTAAGCCGACCATTTTCGATGCCATTCGTCGAAGTTCCCCAGACCCCCGTGGCGAATGGAACATTCCGGATGCGCTTCGCAAGCTCCTGGGGGCTCGGCCACGTGCCATCGCGGTTCCGTTGTTGCAGGGCGAAGCGAGGCGGGATATAGGAAGCTGGGGCAGTTTTCTTGCGGAGACAGTGCGCTCGGCGATAAATGATCCGGAGTATGGGCCGCAAATACGTCGCGTGGCCGCCAAAGAATTAACACGTTTTTCAGATTCGGGTATAGTAGTTAGCAAATAAGCAGCGAGGGCCTCAGGAGCCATAATAAACCCGCTGGGGAGGAGTGTTTTGAGAGTACCGCTTGTGGACTTACGTGCGCAGTATCTAAGTTTGAAGGAAACGATAGACGCTGCCATAACTCACGTATGTGAGACCGCTTGTTTTATTGATGGGGAAGCCGTTCATAAGCTCGAATCGGAGATTGCCGCGTTAAGCGGTGCTCGTTTTGGTATCGGGGTAGCCTCAGGCACCGACGCCCTTGTTTTAGCCTTACGCGCTTGCGGTATTGGGCCTGGAGATGAGGTCATCACTACGCCCTTCACCTTTGGCGCTACGAGTGAGGCGATTATGCTCGTTGGAGCTCGCCCCGTGTTTGTAGATATCGATCTTTGCACCTTTAACATAGACGTTTCCCGAATCGAGCAGGCCATTACACCACGCACGCGCGCCCTACTGCCGGTAGACCTTTTTGGCCAGATGGTCGATCGTGGGCAACTCCAGGAGATATGTAGACGCTACAACCTGAAGCTCATTATAGATGCGGCTCAGGCCATCGGTGCAAAACAGCGCGGCCTTCGTATTGCCGAGACAGGAGATGCCACGATCCTCTCTTTCTATCCAACCAAAAATCTCGGTGCCTTCGGAGACGGTGGCATGGTGCTTACCAATGATGCGGAGATCGCGGCCACCGTGCGCAGGTTGCGCGTGCACGGCCAAAGCGGCTATGGTCACTATGAGGTCATCGGTTACACCAGTCGGCTTGATACCCTGCAGGCTGCCGTGTTGCTGGCGAAGCTCCCCATGCTGGAGGAGTGGAACGAGGGAAGAAGACAACATGCCGCTCTCTATCAGACGCTGCTTGCCGACACAAGTGTGACGTTGCCCGGCACAGAACCTGGAAACTACCATGTTTACCATCAATACACCATTCGCCATCCCCAGCGCGATACACTGCAAGCCCATCTTCAGCAGCACGGGGTAGACAGCAAGGTGTTCTACCCGCAGCCGCTTCACATTCAGCCTCCTTATGCGAGCCTCGGCTATCGTCTGGGTGACTTTCCGCATGCGGAGCGGGCCACTCGGGAAGTGCTCTCTATTCCGGTTGTGCCGGAACTTACTACGGAGCAGGTTGAGTATGTAGCCGCGTGCATACGCAACTTTCTGGACAGCAATTAATCATGCGTTCGCGCCTGGGCTGTGTTCAAGAACGCACCTTTAGGATGCCGAAAATAGTCTTAAAAATGAGGAGACAATAACTTTCTTCATTTTTGGGAACCCCCTTGCTAAGGAGCTGAAACAACAGATATGAGAGCGATGATTTTGGCTGCTGGGGTTGGATCGCGCCTCGACCCCCTCACCCGTAACGTCCCTAAACCACTCGTTCCCATCGTCAATCGTCCGGTGATGGAATATCTCATCGAGCTTTTGGTTCGCCATGGGTTCACCGAAATTATGGTGAACCTGCACTACCTCGGTGACCAGATAGCTGCCTACTTTGGAGATGGGTCACGTTGGGGAGCGCACATACATTGGGCCTATGAAGATCAACTTTGGGGCGATGCCGGCAGCCTGAAGCGCGCCGAAGACTTTTTCAAAGACGAGACGTTTTTAGTGATCGGTGGAGACGATTTAACCGATATGGATCTCTCCCGACTGCTCAAGACCCACCGAGAGAAAAAAGCGCTTGCCACCATCGCCCTTTCCATTGTGGATGATCCAAGCGAATATGGAATCGTCCTCATGAACGAGGAAGGGCGCATCACGCGGTTTCTGGAGAAACCCAAAGGCGAGGTGATCTTCTCCAATACTGCAAACACCGGGGTTTATGTGTTCGAGCCGGCCATCTTCGAGCTGATACCGCACGATGTGTTCTATCTCTTTGGGAAGCAGGTTTTCCCGATGCTTCTCGAACAAAAACTCCCTCTATTCGGTCACCTCACTGCGGCCTATTGGCGCGACGTGGGCAATCTTAAGGTGTATCAGCAGACACATCGTGACATGCTCGAAGGCCGCGTGAAAGCGCGCATCGCCTTGCAAGAAGTTCGTAAATTTGTATGGATGGGAGACAATGTAGAGATCGACCCTACGGCGGAAATAGGCTATCCGGTAGCGATCGGCAACAACGTGCAGATACTCGCCGGCGCCCGTGTGCTCGAACATACCGTCATCGGAAACAACTGTGCCGTAGAGGAAGGCGCGACCGTCCAAGAGAGCATTTTATGGGATGGCGCGGTGGTGATGCGCAACACGCATCTTGAGCGCTGTGTGGTGGGCCGCAACTGCCGGGTAAAGACCAACGCGGCCATCTTCGACGGCATCATCGTGAACCCCCAGCGTCATGAAAATGGGCAATCATGAATAAATTGCACTTGTTAGGCTTCATGTAAAGTCTGTATATAATCAACAAAAATACAAAATGGGAGAGAAGGATTGACGGATTCAACAAATACCCAAACTCGCTCCGCCCCCATTCCGCACGATGTGCGGGATTTATCTCTTGCCCCTCTAGGGAAGCGCCGTATCGAGTGGGCGGAGATGGATATGCCGGTTCTGCGGAGCATACGCGCTCGTTTCGAGCGTGAAAAACCCTTGCGAGGGGTGACGATTGCCGCCTGTTTGCATGTCACGACGGAGACGGCCAATCTTGCCATTACTCTGAAAGCGGGTGGTGCAGAGGTCTATCTCTGTGCATCGAACCCCCTGTCCACCCAGGACGATGTGGCAGCGGCGCTCGTGGCCGAGTATGGTGTTCCGACTTTTGCGATTAAAGGGGAGGATCACGCCACCTATTACCGTCACATTCACTCGGTGCTCGACGCGCATCCAACGATTACAATGGATGATGGGGCCGACACCGTCGGCGTCATCCACAGCGAGCGAACCGAGTTGATACCCAACATCATTGGTGGCACAGAGGAGACGACGACCGGGGTCATTCGTCTACGCGCGATGGCGACCGAGGGAGTGCTGGCCTACCCCATTGTGGCCGTCAACGACGCGGCGACTAAGCACCTTTTTGATAACCGTTATGGAACCGGACAATCTACAATAGACGGCATCATTCGTGCTACCAATCGCCTTCTGGCCGGCACCCGTTTTGTCGTGGCCGGCTATGGCTGGTGTGGACGTGGTGTCGCCATGCGCGCTCGCGGTGCCGGCGCTCAGGTCATCGTCACGGAGGTAGATCCGATACGTGCCCTCGAGGCAGTCATGGATGGCTATGCGGTCATGCCTATGATAGATGCGGCCAAGATCGGCGACATCTTCTGTACGCTTACAGGCGATGCCCATGTCTTGCGACGTGAGCATTTCGAGGTTATGAAAGATGGAGCGATTTTGGCAAACTCTGGTCATTTCAATATCGAGATTGACATCCCCGCGCTCGAACAGATGGCTGTTTCCCGTCGCCCCGTTCGTGAGTTTGTCGAGGAGTTCGTCATGTCGGATGGACGTCGCCTCTTCCTTCTCGGCGAAGGACGCCTCATCAACCTTGCAGCGGCTGAAGGCCATCCAGCTGCTGTCATGGACATGTCTTTTGCAAACCAGGCGCTCTGTGCCGAGTACATAGCTCAACATGGCCATGAGTTGAGCAAGGCTGTTCACACTGTACCCACCGACATTGATGCCGAGATCGCCCGTTTAAAACTTGAAAGTATGGGTTATCGGATCGATACCCTCACCCCAGAACAAAAAGAGTATCTCTCCTCTTGGAAGTTGGGCACCTAAGTACCTCTTGACATCGCCACGCTCTATGGAATAAGCTGTAGTATGGTTAGCCGATGCCCTAAAGATATTACTGTGAGGAGCCGATAATAGGAATCGGGAGACGTAGAAAAGGCAAACCCATAGAAATGTGGGGGCGCAAAGCCATGGGCCTGTAGGGGTTTATCCCCCATGGTTGCCAGGTTGCCGTCCTCGACTCAGTTCGGCGCGGTTATCGCGTCTTA
>NZ_DATGKU010000089.1:0-38865 GCF_035294505.1 Chthonomonas sp.
ATCGTGCAAAAGCTTGTTGAAGGCAAAGTCATAGGGTTCATCTATGGGGTAGCCATGCTCTGCCCAGTACTGCCGCACAATCGTGTACCCATCGCGAGGAGCAGAACCCGCCTCCCCGCCGGTCTCCGGGGTATCGAACAGGCCGGAAAGCAGCTCATAGGCCGATTTCGTGTCGTAGATGGGGAGGATGAGCGGCTGAATGATGCTGGCCGTGCCATCAAAAGCCCGTAGGTCGCCCCAAGCCTCAAGAAAATGCGATTCTGGCAGATGCCATTGGCATGCTATGGAGGTCTCATCCTCATACAGTCCAAGATGGGCGCGGAAGGGAACACGTGGAAGCGCCTCGGCAAAGCCGATGTCGGCAGGAGCGTTGTAAACAGGATTTCCCCCGAGAATCAGCAGGATGTCTACCTTACCTGCATTCATATCGGTCACCAGATTTTGAAGCGCCTGTATCTGGTGTTGCGGCTGAGCTTCCACCGGTTCCGTATGGAAAACGGTCTTCCCCACGTTGCCAAGGCGCTCGTTCATGGCATGAGCCAGAATATGCACCGCAGGCGTTTGAAATTCGCCGGGGATCACCACACACGCGCCGGCGTTGGCCTGCAAGTCCTTCGCCACTGCTGCAACAAACTTTGCCTGCTCCGCATCGAGTGTGGGCAACGGTGCCGAACCCACATCTATTCCCAGCTGCTGGGCAATGGCTCGAGCAAGGCCCTCCACCAGGCTTGCTCGTACGCGAATGCGGTTATCCGCCATCGCTCCGGTCAATGTGGGTGTGCTCTCTACGGCATAGAAGCGCGATATCTCTGTGGTGCCTTGTCGCACCCTGCGCCCATCGGCAAAATCGCGCGCGTACCGCACGCCAGCAGGGTTCGAGATGAGGAAATCGGAGTCGAGCGACAAAATGCGCTTCGCTTTGGCAAGGTCATAATGGGTGTGAACCGGCTCCCCGAAGGCTGCTATTGCGGCCTCATAGGCGTGGTTGGGGTAGGTTGGCTCGTACTGAACCCACTGTGCCTCAGGAAAACGTTTCAAAATCGCTTTCAACTGCGCCGCCAACGTAGGCGAAGTAATCGTCTCCGTGAGAATACGCAAACCTGCCCCCTTCACGGCCAGCTGACGCTGCAGAAGCGGTCGAGCAGTGGTATAGAAATCTTCCCAGGTGGAAAAATCGCCTTGATGGTTCACTATTTGAGAGCGATCAGGGTCATAAAGGGTCAAGGTGGCAGCCTGCGTGAAAATATCGGTTGATCCCAAACTCGCTGGGTGGCCAGGATTGCCATCCATCTTGATAGGACGCCCATCACGGCTTGTTACAATGGTGCCTATGCCATATCCCCAAAAAGTGGGTGCGGCCGAGGCATAGTATAGCGGCACGCCCGGCGTCTCTTCCTCCGGCTGGTTCACGTAGGGAACAAGCTTGTGCTGAGGCAGATAACGACACCCGCTTAGGCCGGCAAGAGCCAACGAGGCCGCACTGAGCGTGAGAAACTGCCGACGGTCCATATGCAAATCTATGGAGCGCGTGACATCGGGGATTTCGTTGGCCACAACCTCACGAAACTCCGGCGTGTCCGCAAGCTCTTCAAGCACACGCCAATACTTCTTGCCACGCGCAGCCGCCAGGCGCGCTTTAATAGTCGCTAAATCTAGCTTCGACCGATTTTCGTTTGCCATTCTTTCCACCTAATCTCCACCAAGTTCGTCCGTCCGCCTTTAGTGATGACAGACAGAGCAGTTGGTAATCTGAACGGTGTGGATGTGATACTCTTTCTTAAGACGCTCCCCCTCCACGAGGTCGGCTCCTTGATTTTCGTAATACTTGCCCTCCGCAAGCGCATATTCACGCGGTGTTAGACCATCTTTGCCGGTCGGATCCACCTTATCGCCATAGCGCTGAATGTCCTGATAGAGCTGCCATACAAACTGCGGAGGTGCCAGAAACTTCTCCGGTTGACGATGGCAGTTGAGACAGAAGACCATGAAGAAGGCCTTGCCTTTGTAGGTGATCATCATCTTCTGTATGGGGCCGTGGCAGTTATTACAGCTGATTCCGCGCGCCACATGGATGTCATGCGGGAAATAGACGAAGCCCGGAACCCAGTTCACCTGGTTCCACACAATAGGCTTGTTTTCGCGATAGCTATCACGCACCGGCTTAAGAAGCGGGCTGTCTGTCCAAATCTGAGAGTGGCATGACATACAAATTTCCGAAGAGGGCAGCCCAGGATTGGGCGATCGCTCTACATCGGTATGGCAATAACGACAGTCTATACCAAGCTCTACGGCGTGGTGCTCGTGACTGAAAGGAACCGGCTGAGCGAGAGGCACGCCCACATTTGTGTTGAACGAGGAGCGCGTGATCGCGCTACCCACAAGCAGCGCCACAATAGGGCCGGTAAAGGCGCAAAGCACCATCACACGTGCAACTGTGTTCGCAGCCGGATGGAAGAGTTGAGCCATCAGTACACTCCCTGTCTATTTCGATCCGCATCGGCCAGGCAAAGCGCACGCCTCGCCGAACAACGGCACACCCACGTTACCGCTCTCTTTGCGAACCGCACTTTGTGCTTTTTTTCACAATGTGGGACGGATATAACCCACATCTAGATTTTCCTCATCGGTGGGATATTGCTTTTTACAGCTCTACAAGGGGCCTAGTGGTCTCTTGCTCGAACCACATTAGTATAGCACATCGCCGAAGCGATCGCAACCCCCTCATAGAAAATTTTCGGTTTCTACTTCGTGATTCCTAAAACCACGCCGGAAACCGAACATCATTTTACCCCATACATCCCTTTTTCAATATCTTCGTGACACAACGGCCCTATAGAACCTTCATCAGGACAATTTTGGCAGTCTCCTCAAAACGAGCGGTCTTTTCCGTACAACTTTGGACATCAGGTATACTTAGCCTCGTCCATTAACTACCGCCGATCTTATGCAGGCGACTTGCTGTTTGGTCAAAGCGGCGCTTCCTTTGTTGCCCGGAGACGACAGTCCCTGCGCCAGGAGGTTCTTATGGAAGCAAAGCTTTCTCCAGAACGGGTTCGTGAAATATTTCTCCAAGTTGGCGCTTTACGAACGGGTCACTTTCTTCTCTCTTCGGGGCGCCATAGCAACGAGTATTGGGAGAAGTTTTGGGTGCTGCAACATCCACAGTACGTTCAAATGCTCTGCGCTGAAATAGCCCGTCGCTTCCGTAATAACGCCGTTGAGGTCGTCCTTGGCCCCACCACAGGGGGCATTCTCTTGGCCTACGAGGTGGCGCGGCAACTGCAAACACGGGCGCTTTATGCCGAAAAGGAGCAGGGTGTACGCTGCCTACGCCGTGGGCTTGTACTGCCGCCCAATACGCGCACCCTTATTGTAGATGATGTTATGACCACCGGCGGCGCTACCCGCGAGTGTATTGAACTAGCACAAAAGCATCAGGCACACATCGTAGGCGTGGCGGTACTCGTGGATCGTAGCGGGGGAACCGTTGATTTGGGCTATCGTCTTGAAGCCCTTCTCACGGTTGAAGCTCCCTCCTATGCACCCGATGAATGCCCCCTCTGTCAGCAAGGCCTTCCCATTGAAGAGCCGGGAACTACGCGCCTCCGATAAACGCTAAACTAGTAGCAGTTTCCTCATCTTTTTCCACCGAAATAGCAAGCTTCGGAGTGAACCACTCATGGAGATCGCGCGTTTTATCGGGTTTTTACATCCGGCCCTCGTTCATTTTCCCATTGTCCTCCTCCTTTTCGCCGTCGCTCTCGATCTCATTGGTTTCTTTAAACGGGACTCTGTTATCGCCCGATTTGCCCAAATAACGTTGCTGCTGGGTACCTGTGCAACCCTCTTTGCTTTCGTTGCCGGCAATTTTGCCGAAATTTGGGCGGCCCGCGATGGCGTCCCACAAGACCCCATGGAATACCACGAACTGATGGCAACCATCACGAGCTGGTCGTTCGTCTTTCTTGCAGCTGCACGGCTGTTTCTGGGCATCGGCACGCGACGCGACGCCATGGCCGTCTATCTCATTCTGGCAATAGCGTGCTGTGCGCTTCTTGGTTATACAGGCCACCTTGGTGCGATGCTCGTCTACCATCATGCAGCTGCGGTGCAGGTTCCCGGCATCGCCCCTGCTCCCACCCATGAAGACCTTGCTATCCTGTTACAACATCAAACGCAATCCGCTATTTTCTACTCCGACATGATGCACCATATCTTCGGATGGTTGGTGCTCGTGCTCTCCATCATGCTGCTCATAGACCTCTTGTCGCCGGAATGGGGCGCTCAGGTACGACGTTTAGCTCCGCTGCTTTTCCTTGCCGGAGGGGTTTTCCTGCTTATTTTCAGCGACCAGGACGCCTGGCCGCTCTATCATGTGCATCCGTTCCGCCCACTTACTGACAAAGAGGTTTTGATGCACAAAATCTACGCCGTTCTCATGATGGCCATGGGGTTACATGGGCTGCTCAAACGTCGGCAAGCCGCTAAAATCGGCAAAGGGCTTCAAAACCGCCTGCTAGCCGTTTTCGCCTTGGTGGGGGGAGCTTTGCTGTTTACCCATGTTCACTCCAATGCCCCCTATGCGAATGTGGCTGCAGGAGTCTATATCCACCATACCGTCATGGGGTTCGTCGCGTTACTTATCGGCGCCGTTAAGCTAACAGAAGACCATCTTCAACAAAAGCAACAGCAGGGCTTTCCTTTTATCGTCTCAACACGGCTTACCCGTAGCCTTGCCATCGCCTATCCCTGCCTCATGATATTTGAGGCGTTTCTTCTTATAAACTACAATGAAGGGCTTCCTTGGTTCCTCGGCTATGGCCGGCTAAGCCGCTCCGCTCCCCATCGTGGTCTTGTAGCGCCTCTGGGTCGTGAACGCGCCGAGCTGACCTATAACCCTACCAACCAGCGTTTTGATCTCTACCTCTATCATCAAAGCAACGACATTCCCTATCCCATGAAAGTCTACAGCGCCCAGCTCGTCATTAAGATCGGCGGTGATACCACCGCGCTTAAGCTGCATCCCGTGGGCACCGACTTGAGCCACTACGCCGGAATGGCAACCTTTTTGCATAACATCCCTTTCTTTGAACCGAAAGCCTTACTCTGGCCCTTCGACCAACCACCCACCGCAACGCCTTTGGTGGCCGATTTCGAGCCATGGATAGATCGCAGCGCCGCTTTTCCGCATAGTTACTTGCCCTATGTCTGCCCTATGCACTCAAACGTGGGAGCCACTCATCCTGGATTTTGTCCCATATGCGGCATGCCTCTGGAGCCTAACAAACCACCACGCCCTTGGGGGGTGTTGCACGATCCTGGCTACACGCTCGACTTCGCCATGCTCTCCAGGGCAATCCCCCATCCCTCATCTCAAACTACCTCAACTTCCTCGAGGCGGCCCCAAGCCCTGTCGCTGAGCACTATTCGTGCTTATGCCGAAGCAGGCCATCTGCTCTTCCCTACGCAACATGCGCAGCTCACACCGATCACATACCCCAAACCCGGCCAGCTGGTGCGTCTTGTCTTTACGCCACGTTATCAGGGGCAAATTCTTCATAACCTTGCAACCGTTCATGAAAAAAAGATGCATCTTATTGTGGTGAGTCAAGACCTCTCTTTCTTCGACCACATCCATCCGCAGCTACAACCCGATGGCACGCTGCTTATGGATTATGCCTTTCCCTTTGCCGGCAATTTTCTGCTCTTCGCCGACATTACCCCGTTCGGAGACAGGAACCAGGTATTTCGCATTCCTGTGCACGTCTCCGGTACTCCGCCACCGCCAAAACCGCTTCTGGTTACGCCGGCGCAAGCTAAGGTGTTTGGGTCTTATCGCGTCCAGATGCTTATGAACCCACGCCACCCCTACTGGCGCGACGAAACCGTGCTGACCTACACCATCTGGAAAAATGGCCTGCCCGTCACCGATCTTCAACCCTATCTTGGGGCTGCCGGACACTGTGTGGCGATCAGCCGAGATACCATGGGCTATTGCCATTCCCATCCTTTGGAAGTGGGTGCAAAGCACTATGGCCCAACTGTCCAGTTTCATGTTTTGCTATCTAAACCCGGCATCTACAAAATTTGGACGCAGTTCAAACATGAAGGTAAAATTCTAACGACCGATTTTGTCATTAAAGTTCAGTAGAGAGAGACGGATGCCCTCTGAGATCGTTCGCCTTGATGGACATATCATCGACTCGCTAACCCTCTCGAAAGTCCTTGACATCATCCTCAAAGAGGGGGGAGAGTATCGCGTGTTACGCTTTCAAATGGGCGCGACACGCTCCGATCCGAGTCACGCAGAGATAGAGATCAGCGCCCCAGATAATGAAACGCTGGAGCGCATTCTCCACGCCACCGGCCAGCATGGCACAGAGCGCACAGCCGGAGAGGCCCGCCTGGTGCCGGCTCCAAAAGACGGTGTGCTTCCCGAAGGCTTCTATGCCACAACCAACCTCGAAACCCACGTGCGAGTAGGCAACGAGTGGCTCCCCGTGCAGTTCATCGAGATGGACTGCGCCATTGTCATCGAATATAAAGAGGGTAAGCCCACTGCGCGTTGTGCCCCTATGCATCATGTGCGTGAAGGGGAGCTTGTCGTCGTTGGCGATACCGGTGTGCGCGTTACTCCCGTCGAGCGACGTGAACCGGACGATGTATTTAGCTTTATGGGAAGCGACGTCTCCACCGAGCGCCCGAAAGAACGTGTCGTCGCCGCCATCGTGCACGCAATGAAAGAGGCACGGCAAGAGGGAAAGAAAATCCTCTTTGTGGGCGGCCCGGCTATCATCCATACAGGCGCCGGCCACTACCTCGAAGCCATCATCCGAGCGGGATGGATAGATGTGCTTTTCGCAGGCAATGCCCTGGCCGCCCATGATATCGAAGGAGCGCTATTTGGTACCTCATTAGGAGTTGAGATCGCCACCGGCACGGCCATGCCCCACGGCCATGAAAACCATCTGCGTGCTATCAACGCCATACGCGCCTATGGCTCCATACGTCGTGCCGTTGAGGCTGGCTTCCTTCGTTCTGGCATCATGCACGCCTGCATTACCACAAATACGGCCTATGTGCTTGCCGGCTCTATCCGTGATGACGGCCCCCTACCCGACGTCATCACCGATGTTGTGGAAGCTCAGGACAAGATGCGTCAACATGTGCACGGGGTCGGTGTTGCCCTTATGGTCGCAACCACCCTCCATTCGGTAGCGACCGGCAACCTCCTGCCTGCCTCCGTGCGCACCCTTTGCGTCGACTCCGACCCCGATACGGTCATCAAACTCATGGATCGGGGAACCCATCAGGCGTTTGGACTCGTGACAGACTGCGAATTCTTCCTTAAAGAGCTGGCAGCCCAACTGCCAAACGTCAAAGTCGTAAAATGACTACACCCACTACCATCCGTCAGGTTCTCATGTGCCCGCCTACGGCCTACGACGTTTGTTACGAGATCAACCCCTGGATGCATGTCGAAAACCGCCCCGATCGGTCTCTTGCAGCAAAACAGTGGGATGCGCTCTACCAAGTGCTTGCCACTCGAATAGGTCTTACCGTCCATCTAATCCCGCAACCACCAGAATGCCCCGACATGGTATTCACGGCAAACGCCGGCCTCGTTTACGAAGGGAAAGCGCTCCTTTCACAGTTCCGACACCCACAACGCCAGCCCGAGGTACCTTACTTCCGCACTTGGTTTGAGCAACATGGCTATCAAGTAATCACCCCACCACCAAATTGTCATTTCGAAGGAGAGGGCGATGCTCTGTTCGTAGGAGATGTGCTTGTGGCAGGCTACCTTAAACGTAGCGACATCTGTTCCCATCGTTGGCTTACCGACACATTGGGTCTGCCCGTCCTTTCCTTAGAACTCGTGGACGACCGATGGTATCATCTCGATACCTGCTTCCTACCTCTCGAAGCGCATCTCGTCGCTTACTATCCGGAAGCCTTCGATGACTATGCACGCATCGTGATTGAAAATAACTTTGAAACCATTCCTGTCCGTGAAGAGGAGGCGCTACGCTTCGCCTGTAACGCAGTGGTGATAGGCCACCAAGTGGTTCTACCAAACGGCTGCCCACAACTAACCGATGCCCTACAACAGAGGGGCTTTGTGTGCTATGCTGTAGAGATGTCGGAGTTTCTTAAGGCCGGAGGTGCGGCGAAATGCCTTACCCTACTGCTTCGCTGAAGTTTTTCGTCCATAAGCCAATCCTCTCGACACAGCTGCTTCTAAAACGTCTCCCAACTGAGGGCCATAAAACGACATGCCCGCCTCATAACCTCCGTGACGGTACTGTTCCGCAGTGAGCGCATAGGCCAACCAGTCGTTAACGAGAGCCACTATAGCTACCGGATGATACCCCGCCTGTTCCGCCTCACGCCTTAGTGCTGCTCCCAAAGCGCCCGTAGGCTCACAGGGCATACCGATAAGCAGCAACCGATGAATACGAACAAAGGAGATTCTCGTATTCGAGGGCATGATGTGCTTCACTCTATTCTGCGCATCTGGAATGGAGATGCCCAAACTTCCTGCAGCGGCAAGATAGAGGCCATTTGGTTCGCGTTCCGGCAATTTCACGGAGATTTGCCACGCCTCCACCGGCGCGGGCACACTATAAATGATCGTGGGAATAAGCTTGAGCACCGCATCGGCAACCGCCTTCCCATACTGATCAACCTCCTGCTCCTCCGTCAGCCCCTGCGAATCCGGCGGGGCGGCATCGCCTTCCGCGCCGTTCAAAAACAGACAGATACCTCCATAACGCTTCTCAACCGCCTGTTCCATAACTCCAGGCCAATCGGCTGAGATTTCCAGCATCTTTGCCGTGTAGAGAGTAGGATGGGAGGCAAAAACAACCAACTCGGCTATCGAGCGCATGTCTCCCCGCCGAACAACGCCCAACACCGTCAACTGCCTATCTAACACGGGGTCGTCACGCCGATTGCGATTCAGCCCTTCTACCTGCGTTGCCGTGTAGCCTAGAAGTGCTGGTAAGCGATTCTCATAGGCCTGCTTCACAGCAAGCGCAATGTGATGCGCGGTCCAATGAAGCAGCCGCGGATTAAAGCAGCTCCAACCTTTAGGCTGCGTGAATGTGTTCGCAGGGTCCATCGCGAGGGGATCGGGAGCGCTGTGAGTATGCGTCGCTGCCAAGAACAGGTGGCTTCCCGTTAATTGGGTCAACCCCATCTGCCTCAGGTCTTGTGCTACGGCCTGCACAATACCCGACGGTAAAAAGCAGAGATCTACCGAGACAATGGCGACAAGCCGATCTCCCCTCCCAAGCACCAAAGCGCGTGCGAACACCGGGTCATGCACCCCCATCGCTAAAGCCCCCCTACGTGCCGCATATCCTCCTAATGGCACCCTCACGGCAGCGCCAAGGGGTGTGATGTCCACCCTCGCCGCACCGGCCACAAAAGCAGGCTGGCCAAAGGCCCTTGCACCTGAAAAGAGGAGGAGCAGCATCAACCCCAAAAACCTAGCTGCTGCGACCTGCTTTGAATTATCCCTCACGCATCACCTCCAAACCCTTCCATTCGAAATGGAAGGGAATAATACGTGCTCCTGACTCAGATAATGCCACGGCAACTTCACCGGCTCTGCCTTCCGCCACACAAAAGATCAGACATCCACCCCCGCCAGCACCGCATGCTTTGCCGCCGATAGCGCCTGCCTTCTCTGCGACATCAAACAACCGCTCGATCTGATCGTTCGTGATTGAGGGATCAAGCGCCTTCTGATGATGCCAGTTCTCACTCAAAATAGAGGCAAATTCGGCGATATCCTCTCGTAATAGTGCCTCACGCATCCTTAGGGCACAATCACGAAGTCCGTACAACGCCTGTACCGTTTGCGCAACTCCTTTCTTAAAAGCCCCCCACACGTGCGCATGAATGCTGCCCGATAGTCGCGGCTTTCCCGTATAACATAGCACCAACCGCTTCTCTAACATGTCTATGAACCTTGGCGAGAGGGACAGCCGCTCCACATGTACGCTCTGATTGAACGTCATAAAGTTCACTCCGCCAAAGGCTGCAGCGTACTGATCTTGCTTCCCACCCAGAATCCCTAACATCTCCTCTAATTGATATGCAAGCTCTGCAATACGTGCTCTGTCCTCCTCTGAAGTAATTTGAGAGTGAATAAGGCTTAGCCACACGACGTTAAGCGCTGCCGATGTTCCTAATCCTGAACCGGAAGGAAGATCGCACCGATAGGCCACTCGCAACCCCTCTTGACTTCCCGCTAAAGCCACCGGAAAGCTCAACGCCTCCGGCTCCTCATAAACCTCCAGCTCTCCGGTCACATAGTGATCGATAGTGGCATTTACCACAGCCCCACCGGCCCCTAACGCAAAAAGGTTTACGTCGGTCCAACCTCCGGCAAAGTCAATCCGCACCGGTGCGCGGCTCGTAACCAACATGGTGTTGCGAACCTCCCTTGACGAAATTCTCCTGATCTGCTATGCTTGTAGCGAACTCTATTGGTATATCCACCGTTTAGGAGGTACCCAAGATGCCCCTCTTACCCGTGATGAAGCGACTATGCTGCCTCTCCCTAGTGCTAGGCCTTGCCTTAGCCCAAGCTGCCCATGCCCAAAATCTCACCATCTATACCGGTAAACTGGAAAACGGCTGGCAGAACTGGTCATGGTGTAAAACAGAGATCGGCAACACGCGTTTTACCTATGCCGGTGAACCGAGCATCCAAGTGCACTATACGGCTCCTTCTCAAGGATTCTACCTGTCTCATACCCCATTTCATACGGACGGGTATAAGGCTCTCAGCTTCTGGATCAACGGTGGGAGCCTAGGGAATCAGCACATACAGGTTGCCGGTCTGCTCGATCGCAAAGCGCAGCCGGCCGTGCCGCTATCCTCCTTTCTACAGAGCGGAGCGATCGCAGCCGATCGGTGGCAAGAAGTCGTTATTCCTCTAGCGGCGCTGCATGTAGATCATGCGAACAACTTCACCGGTTTTTGGCTGCAAGAGGCTGCCGGAACCGCCCAACCGCCTTTCTATCTTGCCGCTATCCGTCTGTTGGCCGCCCCTCCACCCGCTCAAATTCGGTTAGATGTGGACGTTCAGCATATTATTCGAAGCGTTTCGCCCATCGCCATTGGCCTTAACACGGCCTGCTGGGACTCTCATCTTAACACACCAACAACCGTAGAGCTACTCTCTCCCCTCCATATCAACATTCTGCGCTTCCCCGGCGGTTCCACTTCCGATGGCTACCACTGGCAGACGAATAATTCCGACAACAATACCTGGAAATGGGCTACCGATTTCGACGGATTTGCGCACATCGCTCAAGCGCTTCATACGCAAGCCTTTATCACCGTCAACTACGGTTCAGGAACCCCGCAAGAAGCTGCAGCCTGGGTACGCTATGCCAATATCGAAAAACACTACGATTTCAAATATTGGGAGATCGGCAACGAATGCTACGGAAACTGGGAGGAAGACCATCATCCCATTCCTCACGACCCCTACACCTACGCGGTGGAAGCGGCTCAATTTATAACCCAAATGAAAGCCGTAGACCCCTCCATTAAAGTTGGCGTCGTAGCCGTCGTCGGGGAGGATTCTTTCGTCAATAATAAAAACCATGCCGCCGTAAACCCCCGCACCCACCAAACCCACTATGGCTGGACTCCCGTTATGCTCTCAACCCTCCACCAGCTCGGCGTCTTACCCGACTTTCTCATCTACCACCGGTACGAGCAAAACCCAGGCAGCGAGAGCGACGCCTTCCTTCTCCAAGCCGCCCGCACTTGGAAAAACGACGCGGAGAACCTTCGACAACAGCTCTCGGACTATTTGGGTAGTGACGGCAACAGGGTTGCCCTTGTGTGCACAGAGAACAATTCTGTCTCTTACAACCCAGGCAAGCAGACAACCAGCCTGGTTAACGGCCTCTATCTGGCCGATAGCGTGGCCAACCTCCTGCAAACGGAGTTCCAATCTATCTGTTGGTGGGATTTACGCAACGGCCCCAGTCCCAATAACAACAACAGTTCTACCCTCTACGGCTGGCGCAATTACGGCGACTACGGCATTGTGTCGCCCCAAAACGACCGCTATCCAACCTACTACGTTTTCAAGCTGCTTGCCCATTTCGCCAACAGCGGCGACAAGATCGTCACAGCCTCAAGCAACTACGACCTGCTCTCGATCTATGCCGCGCGCCATCCAAACGGATCTCTCTCGCTGCTCATCATTAACAAAAGCCCCGATCAGCCCCTCACAGGCGAAATTCACCTAGTCGGTTTCAACCCTCAGCATGCCGCCCTGTGCTATTCTTACGGCATCCCCCAAGATGACGCTGCACGCACTGGCAAAGGCTCTCCAGACCTGGCGATAACAAGGTGCACTGTTCCTGGCACAACCTTTCGTTTTCAGTTTGCCCCCTATTCAGCAACCGTGCTCCTCTTGAGGGGACAATAACGGAATAAGCGATACTACTCAGTGCTCCACCTCTATCGTTAACCCCGGCCGCGGTGCCGGGGTTAACAGCTTTTCCGCGCCGGCATCGCGCAGCGCTTGTACAACTCTTTCGTACTCCTTCACCAGCACAATGATGGTGCCGCCTCCACCCGCTCCGGCAAGCTTTGCCCCCCAGGCACCGGCTCGACGTGCCGCCTCGATCAACCGATCGTTCTCTACACCGGAACCGCCCAACGCGGCCACAATCTCATGATTTTCGTTCATAGCCTCACCGAGCTTCTGCCAATCCTGCTCGATGAGCGCTCGCTTTCCCCTACGTGCTAAGGCCATGATACGAGCATAGCCACTTCTTACCTCCACATCCCCCTCTTCCCATCGCTGACGCGGAGACTTGTGCACCGTTCCTGAATGGTGTTGAACCCCCGTATGGGCCAAGAGAAGCGGTGGTGCCGGGCAGCGTTCGGCCAAAGGCTCGATAGTGGCTAGAGGCTCATCGTCTTTCTGTTCGAGGCTCTCTTTTCCATAAAAATCCATGAAGTTGAGACCTCCAAAAACCGCCATGTGCTGATCCTGAAATCCACAGAGTACGCCAAGTACCCTTGCCTCGATCTTACGAACCGTCTCCGCCAAAGCATAGGGGTTGAGCTGCAGGTTTTGCCAATGCACAATTGCGCCGACAATCGCCGTTAGCATGGCTGTAGACCCGGCCAGCCCCGCCTGCATGGGTATTTCTGTCCAAACCCGTACGTGAACCGGAGCTGTCTGTAGATTGATGTCGAAATAGGCAAATGCCGCTCGTAAGATATCGAGCTTGTCTCCCCGTAAACGCAGATCATCCTTGCTCCGAACGAGGCTATGCTGGCCTTCATTCTGGAAGAGTGTCTCCTGTTGGTGAGGCTCTAGTTCACAAAAGGCACGCTCTTGGGTTGTGCAGGAAAGCACGCACCCTCCGTACATATCCGTTGGGTTTCCGACAATGCCGCATCGCCCCGGAGCATGCGCACGTATCTTCATAACGCTACCTCCCTAGCAGGAAAAAATAGGCTCTCTAGAGAATGTTTATACGCCATTTTCTCCGTTCTCACATTTCTCGAAGGTCTTTTAGTCACAGCTCAGACACCAAAACCATGCCTGCTAACTATGTTCTTGGCTTCGATATCGGTGGCACGAAAAGCGCCGTCGTTCTTGCCACGATAGACGGCACTGTGTGCGCACGGATGCAGATACCAACTCGTCCGCAAATGCGCAGCGCTGAAACCGTTCTTTCAGAACTCACCGAGTTAGCCCGTGCACTCCTCGAGGAGGAGAATGTAGGCCAAGATGATCTCGCCGGCATCAGCGCTGTTTGTGGCGGCCCATTAGACTTAGAAAACGGACTTATCTGCTCTCCTCCGAATCTTCCGGGCTGGGACAACGTGCCGCTCGTTGCCTTTTTGCAAGAACGCTTCCATCTACCTGTGGTTCTAGAAAACGACGCGAATGCCGGTGCCCTCGCCGAGTGGCTCTTTGGCGCTGGGAAAGGAGCCTCTCACCTAATTTACCTCACCATGGGCACCGGCATCGGCGGTGGTCTTATTCTAGACGGCAGGCTTTACCATGGGAAGCAGGGACTGGCAGGTGAGATCGGCCATCAAACCATCCTGCCGAACGGCCCCCTGTGTGCCTGCGGTAAACAAGGCTGCTTGGAGGCGCTCGCCTCCGGCCCGGCCATCGCCAGACTCGCCCGAGAAAGCTTAATGTATGGCCGACACAAACGTGTCCTTAGCTTAGCCGGAGGGAAACCGGCCGACATCACCGCAGAACACGTCATTGCTGCAGCGAAAGAGGGCGATAACTTCGCTCAGGGACTTCTAGAAGAGGTAGGGACTTACCTCGGCATCGGCATCGCCAATGTGCTGCAGATTCTCAACCCGGAATGTGTTATTCTCGGAACGATTGCTGTTCACGCAGGTGACTGCCTGCTCGATCCGGTGCGTAAAGCCGTTGCGGAGCGCTGCTGGGCAAAAATCGCTGCCGGCTGCCGCATTCTTCCGGCAGGGCTTGGCATACAGGTGCAAGACTATGCTGCCGTCGCCCCTTTCTTTTACCGCACGTTTCATCAAGGAAGTTAGCCTCTCCACGCCAAAAGCCCGCCTAGGAACTGCCAGGATGCAGCAGCTTCTGTATCTGCGGATCGTTCATATTCTGTTGTGTCACGACCGTTACGCCGCTATCAATGAAGCGCGGTTGGGGCGACGGCTTTTTAGCAAGTGCATTCAGCACCTCCATAACCCCTTGATAGCCCATCTGATAGGGGTTCTGCACGATTAAGGCCTGAATGATGCCCTGCTTGAGGTCGTTTATCTCATCGTCAGAGGCATCAAATGCCACGATTTTCACCTTGCCTACTAACCCGCTTTGCCGCAGATAGTTGGCCGCACCAACTCCACCAGGCTGATTGGCAGCAAATATCCCGTTGAGATCGGGGTGTGCCGTCAACATGTTGGCCGTCTGGTTTACCGCCTTACCCGTATCGCTATCGTCGTAAAGCGTCGTTACCACAGTGATGCCAGGATATTTTTTAATCTCTTCATTAAAACCCTTGAGCCGATCGTCGTTGGATGCCGCCCCCTGTAAAAAGCCAAGAATACCCACTTTCCCTTTTTCACCTATTGCGGCAGCGAGGGCATCTGCAGCCTTCTTCCCTCCCTCTTCGTTGTTTGTGGCGATATAGCAATACGAGGGATCCTCCTTTGGGTCTAGCCCTGAATCGATGGTCACCACAGGAATGCCTCGGTGCAGCGCATCCTCCACGGGGCGTAGCAAGGCGTGGGTATCGCAAGCCGCCAAGACAATGCCCTTGACGCCTGCGTTAATTTTATCTTCCACGAGATTGATCTGGCCGGTGATATCCGTTTCAAGCTTCGGGCCATCGAAATCTATTTTCACGCCACGCTCCCTGCCTGCCGCCTCGGCTCCCGCTTTTACCCCTAACCAATAGGAGTTCGCCGTTCCTTTAGGAATGACCGCGATGACAACCTGATTCGCGCTGGTCGCCGGCCCCCCGCCCGGACCGGCGCTCTTTTGGCAGCCGCTGACTCCAGCTCCTAGTAGCCCTAAAGCAAGTAGAAGTGTGCTATAGCTTTTACCGAAGTGCATGTTTTACTCCTTTGTCGTTTCTGCTAATTTGCGCGGAGCGCCCGCCGCCCCGGCCCAAAACGGTCGTAAAGCACGGCCACCACGATCACCAGACCGATGATGACCTCTTGCAGGTCGGGGCCATATCCCAGCAGAGCGCAACCGTTCCGAATTGTGTAGATAAGTGCGGCTCCCAATATCGTCCCGGGAATGCCTCCCTGTCCGCCGAACAAAGAGGTTCCTCCTAGTACAGCCGCTGCGATTGAGTCTAGTTCATAGCCCACACCGGCATCACGTGAGGCCACGCTCGCCCTCGATACGCTTACCACAGCGGCCACCCCGGAGAGAAAACCCGACAGCATAAAAACGGTGATGATCACCCGGGCGACACGCACCCCAGAAAGCCGTGCCGCCTCGGCATTGCCCCCAATCGCGTAGACCTGGCGCCCCCATCGAGTTTTCGATAAGGCAATATGCACCACGATGGCCGTGAGGATCAGCATCAGCGCTGCATAAGGAATACCGTCGCGCGTCGGTCCACCGAATAGCTCCCCATAACCAAACACCTGAAACGATTGGGGTGTAGACACGTCCTGATCCCCCGACAGCAGTCCGGCAGCCCCATGCGCCACCTCCATCATACCTAAAGTGACGATAAAGGAGGGAATACGTCCATAGGCCGTAATCAAGCCATTGACCGAGCCAAAAATAAGGCCGGTTATGCAGGCGATCAGCACACCTAGAGGCACACTTACATGATAGGTGTGCATGGCCACGGCGGCGGCTACTCCCGAAAACGCCATGATGGCCCCCACCGAGAGATCGATCTGTGCAGCGATGATAACCGCTGTCTGGCCACAGGCAAGAATCGCCACAACTGCCGATTGAACGACGATCTGTTTGAGATTATCCCGCGTAGCAAAATTGGGAGATAGGCGCCATAATATCAAACTCAGAATCACTAAAAAAGAAAGAGGGGCCAGTACCCCCGAGTAGGCAGCCCAAATGGAGGCTCGCTTTTCGGCTACCAGAGATAGCAGTCGTCCTTCTTTAGATACCGACAAAACTCGGAAACCCTCCTCGGTATTGTGCAAAACCTCTCTATTCGACTTTCTTACGCGGCACGTAATTTCGCCTCCAATCGGCCTAATTCCTGCCCCTTTAATTCATCATTCGCTCAAGCCGTATAATATAGCGATTCTTTTCCCTTAGGAAAACACCTATTCTAGCCGATAAATTGGAAGCACGACCATTTCACCGATAGACCCTAACAACTTTGCTGGAGAAGAAAACGTGGCGATTCCTGCACGTCAAGTTGAGTGGCGAGGTTACCCCTCCGTACGCGCTCAACCGCGCAGTCGTGTTCGCAAATGGCGTAGGCGGCTTGCAATCTTAGCTCTCTTACAAGTTCTTTTTCCGGCATTCGCCACTTTCCTTCAGCTCTACGGCCCTGAAAGAACCGTTTTTGGTATTGTTGCCCTCTACTTACCGTCATGGATATGGGGACTACCGGCCCTGCTTCTCTTGCTCCCGGCGATGCGCTACGCACCGCGAAAATTGGGGTTGCTTGTCATTAGCCTTTTGTGGGTCGCCGGCCCCTTAATGGGGTTTTGTTGGCATACGCCGACTCCAGCCTCCCCTACTGCCACAGCCCTGCGCATTATGACCTACAATGTGAAGTGGGGGAAACGCAACCCGCAAGCCATTGCGGAAACGATCAGGCGATTTCATCCCGATGTTTTGGTGATGCAGGATTCCGCCGGCATCCTCAGCGGTCCCGTTCAAGCGACCCTACATAGCTACTACACGAAAACGCTCTATCAATGTAGCGTAGCAAGTCGCTATCCTATTCTCAATGCACGCTCCCTTTCGCTAGCCCCGGACGATCCCAACTATCACTCCATGCGGTTCCAGATTCGATTTGACAAGCATGTCGTTACCATCTACTCTGTGCATCTGCTCTCGCCGCGGTGGGCGCTTCTCGATCTACTTAAGGGAAATAGAGACATTTTACGAGAGGGTGCACAACATCGCCTTGCCCAAGCCAACGGCATCTTGAAGCTCCTGAACCCTCAAGAACCAACGATCGTTGCCGGAGACTTCAACTCCCCGCCAACCTCTTTGGTCTGTCGAATGCTGGAACAAGAGAGGCATCTACAGGACGCATTTTCTCAAGCCGGCCGGGGCTACGGCTATACCTACGGTCAGTATCTTCTGCCTCCCTTTCCCTTTTTACGGATTGACCATATTTTCGCCAGCCCGCAATGGCAGATACACAACTGCCAAACGGGCGACGGCATTGGCTCCGACCACTGCCCGGTTGTGGCCGATCTTACGCTCCGGCGCTAAGCCTGATCGAGCCTCAGCAGCGGACGAAAGAACTGCAGAGCCTCCTGCACATGCCGATCCCAATAGCCCCACTCATGCCCACCCGGGAACTCTTCGTACTCATGTGGGTAACCTATCTCATCAAGATAGGAGTGGAAGCTGCGATTCTGATCGAGCAGAAAATCCTCTGTGCCACAGTCAAAGCGCAGGGCCGGACGTAGAGATTGCGGAACCTGCTTGGCAAGGGCGTAGAGATCGTTTGGGCCGCCCACCGGGTCTTCCCCGAAAATTCGCACCATCTCACGAAGCCAGCGCCGTCGCTCCTCAAGGTTCGCATCGTCCCCCGAACGCCCCACTTCCTCCGGCTTCAGAGGGGAGTGGCCAATGCCCAACGCTCCGGAATGGCTCACCGCTGCACAGAATTTATCGGGATGTTTCAGGGCCAGTTTGAACGCCCCATATCCGCCCATCGAAAGGCCGGCCACACATCTCCCTCCTCTGTCCGCGCGCGTCGGAAAGAGCGAATCCACCAGATTCACGAGGTCTGAGACAATGGCCGTTTCACTTGCCGGCCCTTCAAGTGCGTCGGTATACCAACCGCGCCCGTTATCCGGCATAACAACAATGAGGGGCAGGTCTTGCACATAGCGTTCGATAGAGGTTCGCCGATGCCAGATCGTGTGATCGTCCGATAGACCGTGTAGCAGATAGAGCACCGGGTAAGGCCCTTTCTTACCTTCTGGCAAGATGAGATTGGCCGCCGTCTGTTTTTGAAGGGCTGGGCTGAAATACTTCAGTTCGCAAAAAGCCATCGGTGGTTAGCTAGGCTCCTCCTTCTTATGAAATTGCAAGGAGGCAGAGTTAATGCAGTACCGCTTGCCCGTCGGGCGAGGCCCATCATCAAACAGGTGCCCTAAATGCCCCCCACACTTGGCACAACGCACCTCGATGCGATGCATTCCGTGGCTGTAGTCGTCTAACAGCTCAAGCTTCTGCTCGTCCACCGCATCCCAAAAGCTCGGCCAGCCCGACCCCGATTCATACTTCGTATCCGATGTAAACAGCACCTCACCACACCCAGCACAGGCATAAACGCCCGTCTCGTGGTTCTTATAGTACTTTCCAGTAAAAGCTGGCTCGGTTCCTGCCTGCCGCAACACATAGTACTGCTCAGGCGTCAGTATCTTGCGCCACTCTTCTTCACTTCGCACGATCTTCTCCTTGCCCATTTTCTCCTCCAACGTCAGGTTCGGTAGAAAATGTTCCTTTCTCTCATCTTAAGAATACCTCACAACAAGCAGTTCTATCGCCGAAATAAAGAGGCAGTAGACAGCACCCTGTGAGGCACTCCCTAAAAATAGGGCACGGTAACCGCTACCGTACCCTACTTCATCCTACCTTCTCGTCCTACTTTTGTGATGGAGGCAACGTTGTTTTGGAGGCCGGAGGTGGAGCAAGGTCGGGATGCTCCTTCTTTAAATCCGGCAGCTGTTGAACCACACCCTTCGATTCCTGCTGCGTCATGGCCTGAGCCTCTTGAGTGCTGTTGATCACGATCGGCGTGATGAATAACACCAACTCTGTGCGATTGGTAACACGCTCGCGTTCACGGAAGAACTGGCCAATGATCGGAATATCCGAAAGCAGAGGAATCTTGTTGACGGTAAGCGTCTCCGTATTTTGAACGAGACCGCCGATCGCCACCGTTTGCCCGCTCTGTACGGTTATCTCGGTATCTATGTTGCGCTCATCCACCACCGGGTACTGGCTGGCGTTGGCGCCAGAACCTAGGGTCTCGAACTGCTTGAGCGTGCTGGCCTGGGCCACCGCATCTATGGTTACCAACCCATCTCGCGTAATGCGTGGGGTCATATCTATCTGATACCCAACCGGCACCGTGGAGATGTTATTCGTAACGAAGTTCGATAGACCGCTGATGGTTTGTCCGGAGATGTAGGGGATCCGCTCCACCACATTCACCAACGCCTCCTGACCGTTGGAGGTGAAGACGGTAGGCGTAGCCATTACTTTTACGCGGTTGTCGCTTTCCAGGGCTTGCAGCAGCGCCGTATAGTTCGCGCCGTTAAGCACGAACTGGGCGCCTTCGGCAAGCGGGTCTAAGGAAAGTCCATTCGACCCGGTGTTGAAACCCGGGGCCTGCAGGCCGAGCTGGCCAGTAGCCGTGTTCGTTTTTCCGAACAGGTCTTTAAACAGACCGTTCAAGGCAAATCCGAGCTTCTCATCCTTATCGAGGCTAACCTCGGCCACGATCAGCTTGATCATCACCTGGCGTGGCACCACGTCGAGCTGCTCAATAAGCTCTTTGACGGCCTCATAGTTATCCGGTGTGGTTGTCACGATAACAGAATCACCGGTAGGAGAGGGGGTTACATACACATTATTCTGTAACTGCAAGAGGTTGGCATACTCCCCGTTGCGACCGCGTCCATACTGTGGGCCGGTGTTCTGCCCGATCCCTCGTTGTTGGCCAAAGAAGCCTCCGAACGGACGGAAGAACTGTCGGGTCGGTTCCTGACCGATGGAGTTAGCCTGATAAGGGTCGGTTGAACCAGAGCCGTTTCCATTATTATCAGTCGCGCCAGCATCCGGCTGCCCTTGAGGAGCAGCGTTGTCCGGCGCGTTTGGAGGCTGAGGGGGTGCAGCAGATCGTGTAAACAGCGCATTGTTGCCGAGCTGACGATTGATCTTGGGCAGCCCTACCTGATTGCTTGTGGTGGGCGCACCGCCGCCGAAGAAGAAGGTGTTGAAGTTGCCAAAACCGTTCTGTTGGCCGGTACCGAACGCCTGTCCGAGGGCATAGGCGACATCGGCGGCATTAGCGTTCTTCAGTGGGAAAATAAAGGTGGTCGACTCCGCGGGCACCTCTTGGTCGAGCGCATCTATCAGCTTGTTGATCGTCTGCATTCGGTCGGGCGTCGCCGTAATCAACACAGAATTGGTGCGTGGGTCGGCTACAACCTTCCCGAACGGGTCGGTGCTCTCCACGGTCTGCTCTTGCTGTTGGTTTCCGAAGAAGGGGTTGAAGAACCCTCCAAAAGCTCTCTGCTGGAACGAGGCGTTCTGCTGATTGGCCTGTGTCGCCCCATATTGATTCGAGAGAACCTGATTCACCAGATTGGCCACATCAACCGCATCCGCAAAATTAATTTTGCGTACCACCGTTTGCAGCAGGGCATTTTGATCGGCGTCGAGGCGATCGATAATGTCGTGGGCCACACGCTCCTGGTTATCCGGAGAGGCCACAACAAGCACCGAGTTCGTCCGTGTATCCGCTACTGCAAATACTGCCGGGCGATTTTGCTGTACCTGAGGCTGTTGACCAGGCTGGAAAGCCGGTTGTGGGCCGGGTCTCCCTGGCTCGTTGGTAGGGGTCGTTGAGCCACTCATCTGTTTGAAGACGTTGTTGATTACATCAGCAACATCGGTGGCGTTGGCATGACGCAGGGGATAGACCCTTAACTCGGTTTTATAGGAACTTTTATCTAACGACTGCACCAAGGCCAGAATGCGTTGCACGTTGCTGGCGGTGTCGGTAACTACAAGAGAATTGGTATCTTGCACACCAATGAGGCTCGCTCCCTGGTTGATCAACGGCTGCAGGTCTTGCGCCAACGATTTTGCATCGGCGTTCTCCAAGGGGATCACCTGCGTCATCACCTGGTTTCTTGGGTCAACCGGAGTAGGCCCATTCGGATTAACACCCGGATTGATCAAGGGTGTATTGCGCGCTGCATTGGCAAAGGGCTCAATAGAGATGACCCCGTTATTTTCAATCGCCGAAAAGCCTCGCACAGCCAACACCTGCTGAAGGATCGTGAAGGCCTGATCGAGAGTAACCGGCGTCGGGTTGATGATCGTCACCTTGCCCGAGAGACTTGGATCGGCCACGATCTCCACATTCGCCATTTGGGCGTAGAACTGCAGCACATTCATGATGTCCGATCCGCGGAAGTCAAAAGAGATGCGCATCCCCTGTCGCCCTGCTACAGCAGCAAAGGGATTACCGGCCCCTCTTTGACCAAAGCCGCCAAACCTACCTGCGCCGCCGAAACCTTGCCCTCTACGAGGTTCGATGCGAAAGGGGGGGTTACCGCCCTGTGCTGGCGGTCTGCCGCCCGGAGGCGGCCCTTGCTGCCCTTGAGCCAAAGCAGGGAGACTGGCTAAGGTCAACAGAGCCGCGACACACCCTTGCGACAGCTTTTCCGAACGGTTTAGAGAGAATTTATGTGGTCTTTGCCTCATCGTCCGGGTCCTCCATTGATGAAGAACCTACCTTGGCCAAAGCCACCCATTCGACGCATCTGTCGCCAGTAGGCGCGCATGGCGGCCCTATCCTGGTTTTGTTGCGGGTTGAACTGAGGTGGCGTTCCGCCCATTACGGGCATGGACATCGTTTGCATCTGAGGTTGTCCCGCAGCTTGCGCATTTTGAGATTGTGCATTCGTCTGCTGGGGCATCTCCGCGTTTTTGTCCAACGGGGTAATCACGATGCTGTCGGAGCGCGTTAGCACAAGAGGTTTATCACCTAACTTCATCATGACGACCTGGTCGCTTACGTTCTGAACCTGTGCTCCCATAAAAGTGTCGCCCGTACGGACATACCGCCCCTCTCCGGTTTTTGAGTTTTCAATGAGGGCGATCGTCTCGTCTCCCACATGCACCGTGCCGGTATAGGCCCAATCCGCAAATGGGTTTACCGGCATAGGCACCACCGGTGTCGGGGCTGGTAAGGTTATCGGTTTAGCCGGTGGACTGGGCGGCTGGGGTGGGCTAAACAGGCTTCCGCGCAGCGCGCTCAGATAAAAGTCGAGACTTGGCTGCAGGGCGTGAGCACCTCCAGTTTCACCGCCGGTTGTTTCTGCATCGGCCACTTGAAGAGCACCAGAGGTACTGCTGGCCACAGCCGCTTTTACCTGCAGCCGATGGGCTGTATGTTTCATATAAGCCGGTGCGGCTCGCAGGGCGACGATCGAAAACACCAGTGCCCCTCCTGCAACACCGACGAGCGTCCATGGAAACTGTTTGCCTCGGATCTCCTTCTTGAAGAGGGTCTCATAGGGTGCCCCGAAGAGCACACCCGACCGACCACCGAAACCGTCATTGATTCCCGTTATCATTTTCGTCTCCTCCTTCGCTCGATGCTGACGAGCTGGCTATTGCGCGTGTATAGGCGGTAATTTGCGCTGTTATGGATACCGCTTGTTGATGCGTATCTTTTGAACCAATATCGAACTTCTCCACCACCAGATGTCCCTTGGGTTTCTCAATAGCATAGAGAAACTTCACTACGGCCGGTTGGAAGGGCGCTTGAAAGCGCACCTGAACCGGCACACGCATCAGTTGGCCAGAAGGGGTTGTTTCAGGCCTTAGTGGCCTGATCTCCGCCAGATGCACCCCCGATTGTGCGGCGATCTGTTCGAGCTGCTCGATGATTCTGGGCATAAGGGCATCCGGTGGAATATCGTAGGCAAGCGCTTCAATATTTTTTTGCAGGGTATTTTGTTGATCTTCTAAAGATCGATACGAGGCCTCATCGGCTCGGTACTGACGCTGCGCGGCGTCCAACGGCAGAATCTTCCCAGAAACGCCGCCCGTAGTCGTCGGTTTTGGCGCCGTTAGTTGTAGCCAGGCGGCAAGCAGCACAACAAGCCCCAAGAGCACCAGCAAGAACTTATCCCGCTTACCGAGCGTCATCTTGTGTGCCTCCTGTTGGTTGTGTTCGCATGGCTGCTTCAGCCACGTTTTGAGAGATCAGCGAGGTCGCCGCAGGATTCACCCGAAACGTGATCACGAAACTTGTCAGCGTGCCTGCATCCGACGGAGCCGGGTTGAGGGGCGACGGCAACGTCTTTGGTGGCGTGGCGGCCGTTTCGGTCGTCCTTAAGGTTGGCGCAGGGTCCACTCCACGAGAGCCGTTGGGCGATTGCCCGTTCACCGGAGGTGCTTGCGGAGGCGCCTGTCCTTGTGTGGGCAGTTGCGAAGGCGCCCCACCAGGTGGGGAAAACCCAGCAGAAGGGCCACCCGGAGCAAAACCTGGAGGCGCCCCTGCCGGTGGGAAACCGGGTGGAGGGCCCCCAAACGGTGCCTGCCCATTAAAACCTGCAGGGCGTGGCCCCCCACCAAAACGCCTGAAAGCTCCTCCCTGTTCGCCTGAACGAAAACCGTTTGTGCCCCCACTCGGTCCAGTAGGTACGCCACTTTGTATCTGGACGTTGGGGCCTCCCATTATTGAATGCGACGTCGGAGCCGAAGGAGCGTTTGGAGGCAACTGGGGATTGGCCGTTTGACGAGCCGGCTGCGCTGCTTGCGACGTCGAACTCGGAGCGGCAGAAGCCGTATTTTGCGGAGCGGCTCCGGTGCTGCTTCCTTGGCCAGCATCTCCCATAAAACTAAGCTGTACATCCGTAAACGCTTTGGAACGCTGCAGGCTTAGCAGCAACGCCACCGCATCAGACGATTTTTTCGCGTTTCCACGCAACGTGATGGTGCCATTGCGTGTAAAAGAGAGCTGTGTGAGCCAAATGTTTGGCGTCGAGGGCATAGCCTGCGAGAGAGCGGTTAATATATCCAGAAGGGGGTGTGCACGATCCAAACCGGATTGCAACTCCTGATGTTCCGTTGTCAGCTTCGTTGTGGCATCCTGCAGGGGCTTCAGCCGATCGTGCTCGAACTTTTGCAGTTTTACGTTGGCATCTAACGTCTCCTGCTGGAGCTGTTCGTGCTTTTGCCAGGCGCCGATAGCCCATGTAGTACCCAAAAAGACCACAACCCCTGTCACACCGATACCGAGCAGCCCAAGCCGCTGTTTCACCAGCCGTTGACGACGCTCTGCAAGCTCAGCCGGAATAAGATTGATGGGCAAAAGCGGCTCTGATGTGGCCTGGAGGGCAAGACCAAGCACACGCGCATAGAAGAGCGCTGAGGCATCGCTCTGGCCTAGCACCGCGCTCCAGGGGTAGAACTCCACCGGAATGTCGAGACTGCCGAGGAGACGGCTGCGCAGCAACTCGAGAAAGGCTGTCGGCCCGCCCAAGAGATAAAGATTACCAATGCTGCGTTGCCGATATTCGTTCTGATAGGCTGCCAATGAGCGCACTACCTCTTCGGCAACACGCTCTGCATGAGCCACTTCATCTCCTCGAGCCCCCATCAATGCAACCCCACGAGAGAAGAAAGCCTGCGAATCGGGAACCACCAAATCCATACTCTCCGATGTTGCAAACAAGAGGGCGGTTCCCGCAGGGAAGCCTGCACCGAGTTGTGCTAAAGCGGTAGAGGAGATGGTCAGATCATGCAGGGTAAGCCCCAATCGCTCGAAAGCCAACAGCACCGCCTCGATGAGGTCTTTACGCATGGCGGCCAAAAGCACGCTGTCCACCTCGGCGCCATCGGCGGCAACCTGCCGTCCCTCCAAGAGACAGTAGCTCAAAACCGCTTCGTCTACCGGATATAGAATATATTGCTGTGCTTCAAAGCTTACCATGCCCTTTAGCTCTTCCGGCGGAACATGGGGAAGTTGAATAGGGCGCAGCGTAGCCAGGTGGCGCGGCAAACAGGCGAAAACGTCCTTTGTCGAGATAGAGGCCTGCTGGAGAGCTTGACGTAGCGCCTCTATCAAAGCATCGGTGAGTTCGGCCGGCCTCTCCCAAATTCCTGCGGGCAAGGCTACCTGAGCGCGCCGTGCGAGATGCGGCTGCTTTCCGAATTCACCACTCGCCCCTGTTGCAACTTCTCCTACCCAAATAGACTCCACTCCCAAGTCTATAGTTACTATGGATCTCTGCGCCCTCATCTTTTGTCTCTCCTTCAACTCCTCATGCACTCCTTCACCACTTACTGCCCTCCACTGCTATAAGTCCCCATATTCGTGCCGGATGTGCTGCTCGAACTAGGCGATGGTAGCGGCAACACAGGCGGAGCATTCCACTGGTACCACCCAGGCGCCCTCTGCACCTCGCGCCACTGCAGTACTTGAGGCCCGTTTGGGGTGAACTCCACCAACGCCGACACGGCGTAGACCCTAGGGCTACCCTGCCTCCGCACAAGAATATGGATAATATAGTCCGCTCCTTTGGTTGATAGCGAGCCGATGGCGTTTTCCAACTCATCATTGCTCACCTGCAGGCTAAATAGGTCGCCTAGCCCTTGAAAGGCCTGGCCACTCTGACGATATTGCACAATGGCGTTTAACAGATCGCGGCTCATGCCAGGCACCATGGCCAACACCTCCGGTGGAGCGGTGTTTACATCCACGACATTTTCGCGATAGGTATTATTATCTACCGTTATCTTATCGGCGATCTGCTGCATCAACGCGGTTGTTACCCCCTGCACTTTCAAGAGATCGCCTATTGAGGTGAACTGCCCGCCTCCACCGCCAGCTGCTCCGCCACCTTCTGGGCCTCCACCGGGGCGAGGAGACCCTCCACCCCCTGGACCACCTCCAGGGCGTGGTCCGCCTCCATTACCCCCGTTTCCCCCGGGTCCACCACCTACGCCCCCAGGACGAGGGCCGCCGCCCGGGCCACCACCCGCACCTCCAGGCCGCGGACCACCACCACCTGCACCACCTGGGCGAGGGCCACCACCTCCTCCGGGTCGAGCTTGCCTATGACTTGTAGCATTCGCCGCAGCGCCTGCCCCCGCAGCACCACCCCCGTTTCCTCCGGCAGCCCCCCCGCCACCTTGCCGATAGTTGACGATAGCTTGGGCAATATTGGCAGGGATATTTAGCTGCTGCTCCAGGTCTTGCTCCGATGCCGTGTTGATGTTAATGCGCTGGGTTCCATCAGACGCCACGTTCAGCTCACGCGAAACGGTGGTAAAAAGCTGGGCCAGCGGCAACGTGCTGTTCTGATAAATATCGCTGAAATCTTCCCCGGTCGTGCCGTTGTTGGCCCCACCGGTATTGGTTCCACCGGCCGTTCCTCCTCCGTTGGCAGCCCCACCCCCTAGCAAAGACTGCCGAGTCTTTACCGCGTTCCCGTACCGCCCCACAACACTCCGACTCGATATGGTGCTGGAACTCGTGCTCAAACTGTTTGTGGTGGTGTTACTAAGAGTCTGCCCGGCAGCAGCAGGGGTGCCAGCGACGGTGCCGTAGAGAATGGAAGGGGTCATTCCTTGCACCAGTAAAAGCTCTCCAACGGTATCGAAGGGAGCCCCTTTATTGTCATAAGGGGTTGGCAAACTCTCATAGTTCTCCGTTCCCCCTTGCTGTTGTGTGCTTTGGTCGCTCGTCGGCTGAGCATTTGTTGTTGTGGCAGCCGTACGCCAGTCAATGATCGCCTGGGCTAAATCAGGGTTTTGGGCAAAGACCGGCAATTGCTCTAGTGTATTGAGGTCAACTTGATTGATGTTGATGCGTGAGGCCGTATCTACCGCCATCACCTTTACCCACAAGTCACCTATTTGCCACCAGCCGTTTTGATCGGCCGACGGATCGGGTTGTACCACTCCATAGGTCGCCCCATTGTTGCTCGTCTGCTCTAGGGAGCTAATGGCATAGTTCAAAGCGCCTTTGGCCGCATAGTAGTCCTCGACCTGCTCAACGAAATTGGCGCTCGCTCTAGCTTGATCATGTGCCCGTGCCGCGAGGGTAACGGCTACGGCCACCAGCAGCAGCATGGCCAGTAGAACGGGAATCAGCGCCTGACCGCGATGCGCTCTCATTGCCCCCCTCCTGTACTCATCTCATTCGTACCGCTCGCACCGGAGCCGTTTTGCGAGCTAGATGAGCTACTGCTATTCACCGGCGTGTTGGGCAGGGGTGGCTGCAGTACCTCAATGGGGATCGTGGTGATAAATGTATCCGGGTTGCCGTCGCTACCTTGAATCACCAACGTTACCTGCACCGCCGATGGCAACTGCATATCCCCAGTAGTAGCGCTACTGGTGGTGGTCGTCGCATTCTGGTTCTGACCACTCTGCCCTTGCCCACTCTGCTGGGTTAGTTGCTGCATCTGCTGCTGCCAGTTGGGTTGCTCGAAATCCCAGCTGTCACGCCAGGTCTGTTGGTTCGGGTCCCAAAACTGCAACTGCATGGAGATAACGTTATTGGCGATCACATCGGGAACGCTGAGGTTCGTTTGGGCAAAAAGCTGCAGGTTAGGCACATTCACCACAGTTCGGTGCAACTCGCCGGTAGTGGTATCTAGCCAGTAACGCACCAAGGCACAATCCCATTGGGGTGTCCAACTATTCGTCGCTGCGGTGGTATTTGCGCTATTTGCCATTATGTTGGCATTTAGGGCGAGTACCGGGTCGAGATTGGGGTCAGCGGTCTGTATCCTTCCGGTTAAGGTGCTTAAATAGAGCAGGCTATTCGGCAACTGCACCGAGCTTGGGGCACCGTTACCAACAAAAAGAGAGACGGCGTTGTTGGCGGCAGGAAAAGCCGCCTCCAAGTCCTGCTGCAGAAAATGAAATACCGCACGCGCTACCTCCGCATCTTGTTGGTGATTCTGCAGGGTAATCTCGGCACGTATAGATGTGGAGAGCGCCACACCTAATGCGGCGGTAATGATGCCGAAGATGATGAGGGCCACAAGCGCCTCGATCAGGGTAAAGCCTTGCTGTTGCCTAGTCATTGCCCGGTAAGTCCACTCGATGTGGTTGTCGAAGGAGAGGTTCCATTCTGCTGTTGCGCGCGCAGATAGGTCACAAAGTCCCTACCTACCGGCTGGTTTGGGTCTCCCCATTCAATATGAACCGTCACCTTGAAAAGATCAGGGTACTGGGTTGGGTCTACCTCTTCCGTCCACCGATAGTCGGGGTACTGAGGGCTGAAATCTCCTTTTTGCGTCCCTGCACTAAGACTAGCCGACTGCAGCTCTAGCTCGGCGAGCTTCTCCTGAGCGAGCATGGCGGCCGTTTGCAGATGTTCCGCCCTCGATGCTAACTGCACGCTTGCCGAGATAGCGCCCAACGCCGCCGTCACTCCTATAGCTAGCAGCAATGTGGCCACGATCATCTCCACCAAAGTAAAACCATGAGACGCTCGCATCGCTACTGTCCTTGAGTACCAGGGCTTGCGTTAAGAGATTCCATCTGGCTTGTTGCCGGCTGCAGCAGGAGATCGGCCTCATATCCCTGAGCGCTCACCAAACTCAACTGCGCCCCGTCACACGTGCCATCGCCGTAGAAGTTCACCTGTGTTAACCCTCCGAGCATGTTTGGCGTTACCGATGGTTGCATCGGTGTAAAGCTTAGTACCCGTATGTTGTCGCCCAACTCCACCGGCTGGCTTTGAGGCATAGGTTGCGACGTCACATCCTGTTGCAGAGCTACAGGGGTGTCGGTAGACGGCGGCGGCAGGGGAACCAGCAGTAAGAAGGCGTTGTGTGCTGGGTCCCACTGCACGGCAACCGTCTCATCGAGCGCGATGGCCTGGCGATGGGCGTAAGCAAAAAGAGACTCGACCTGGCTTACCTTCTCATCGAACTGCCGCTTGGCGTAGAACCTATCGTAAGCCGGCACGACGATCCCGGCCGCAATCGCGATGATCAGGATCACCGTGAGCAGTTCAATAAGCGTAAAGCCTCTTTTGCCCACTCTCAAGCGCTATTGCCCTTTCAGGTTCCAGTCCTGAATGTCATCGGCTGTCCCCGGTTGCCCATCCGGCCCGGCAGAATAGAGATCGTACTCACGCCCGTTGCTTCCGGGGACTTTGTAAATATAGGGATTGCCCCACGGATCGAGCGGGATATGGTCAATATTCTTTAAGTAAGGCCCATTCCATTTGCCACGGGGGCTAGGTGGTGTGATCAGCGCATCTAAGTTCGGTGGTACCGTGCCCATATCCAGCTTATACTGGTCAATGGCATTGTCGAAGGCCTTAATGTCGGCAATTGCTGCCGAAATCTTGGCGTCCTTTATGCGGCTAATGACGTTTGGCACCACGATCGCGGCCAAGATCGCCAGAATCACTACCACGACGAGAATCTCGATCAGCGTAAAGGCGCGTCGTATCTCTTTAGCTCGTTGACTCATACAGACTATCTCCTTATCTAAAAAGTTATAACTATTTTACGAGAGTATTGGCTTTAAATATCGGTAAGAGAATAGACAACACGATGAACCCGATGAAAGCGCCCATCAGCAAGACCACCAGAGGTTCTACCAGACTGGTTAATCGCCGCATGGTATTATCTACCTCGAAATCCAACGTTTCCGCCGTCCGCAGCAACATGCTCGGCAGTCTGCCGGTCTCCTCCCCAACCGCCGTCATGTGCAGCACCACGGGCAGAAAATCGCCGCTTTTTTCCAACGCGGCGTGCAGCGTCTCGCCTTGTCGCACATGCCCACGGGCATTCAACACCGATTCGGCGGCCACCTCATTGCCGAGCGCTGAGGCGGTGATGCTCATGGCTTCGAGGATCGGTACCCCGCCGGCCAACAAGGTGCCCAGCGTTCTTGCCAAGCGAGAGGCAACCACTTTCCGATTCAACGTTCCGAACAGGGGCATCTCCAGGAGAAACGCATCCAGTCGGCGCTTCCCCGTCTCGGTACGCAGCCAGCGCCTTAGGAGAAAAAGCGCAAGCGCGATCCCAAGAACAATGCCCAGCCAATAGTGCCCGATGAAGCCGGAGAGACTCAGGAGAATGACGGTGGGCAAAGGCAAGGCGCTGCCCATATCGTGAAAGATGCCGGAGAGTTTAGGCACCACGAAGGTCAACAGAAAGGTCACCGCCCCTACGGCCACCGTTATCAACACGGCCGGGTAGGTCAGCGCCGCCGCAATCTGGCTACGGCGAGTCTGCTCCTTCTCCATAAAATCGGCGAGACGTTTCATCACTTCGGGCAGTTGGCCGGAAACCTCGCCGGCTCGCACCATGTTGATGTAGAGCGTAGAGAACTCTCGCGGAAACTTGCTCAACGCCTCAGACAGAGGCTGGCCGGCGCGGATATCAGCCTGCATAGACTGCAGCATGGGGCGAATGGCCTCGCTCTCCATCTGTTCGATCAGCGTGGAGAAAGCCCTATCCATCGGCAAACCGGCATCGAGCAGGTCTGCCATCTCTCGTGTGAAAAGCAGAATCTGGGTGCGACCAATGCGCTTTTTCCCTTCTGATGTCGAGGAGACCGTGGCCTTCGCCTCCTTTTTCTTGGCCATCGCCCCGTTCGCCGCTTGCTGGCCGGTGAGTATGCGGGTGGGGTAGACCCCCAAAGCCCGCACCTTCACCGCGGCATCCTGAAGGTCCTGCGCATTGATAACCCCCGTTGTTAGGCGACCGCTGCGGTCGCGTGCCTCATACGTGAACTCTGGCATGGCGGCTAAATGCTAAACTCCTCCCTCTGGCACACACGAAGTACCTCTTGCACCGTGGTAAGTCCCTGTAACACCTTTTCCCGGCCGTCTTGAAGCATCGTGGTCATGCCCCGATGCCGCTGGGCATACTGTTTGATCTGGTTCGATGGCTCATGCCGCGTGATCATCCCCCGTATCTCCTCGTCCACCGTCAGCATCTCGAAGATGCCACTTCGGCCTCGAAAGCCCACCCCACGACACTCCGGGCATCCACGCCCTTTCATCAAAAGGTGCGCCTGCTCCGGCTCTATTCCGATCTCTCGCAGGGCAACGGCCTTCTCCTCGTAAGGCTCCCGGCAGCGCTCACAGTTTATACGTACAAGCCGTTGCGCTAAAACACCGATGAGAGATGAGGCCACCAAGTAAGGCTCCGCACCAATATCGAGCAGGCGGCTGACGGCACCGGCGGCATCGTTGGTATGTAGGGTGGAGAAGACGAGATGGCCCGTAAGTGCCGCCTGAATGGCGATCTCCGCTGTTTCTCTATCGCGAATCTCCCCAACCATAATGACATCGGGGTCTTGTCGCACAATGCTGCGCAACCCATTGGCAAACGTTAACCCGATCTGCGGCTGCACCTGTATCTGGTTAATACCCGAAAGCTGGTACTCCACCGGGTCTTCGACTGTAATGATCTTTTTCTCGATGCTATAAATCTCGCTTAGCGCCGCATAGAGAGTGGTTGTTTTTCCAGAGCCTGTAGGGCCGGTCACCAAAATAATGCCATGGGGTTCCTGGATGAGCCGCCGAAATGTGGAAAACATCTGTTGGTTCATGCCCAATTCGGTAAGGCCTAACATAGCCGTCTGCTTGTCCAAAATGCGCATAACCACCGACTCGCCATATACGGTGGGAACCGAGGAGACGCGGATATCAATTTGGCGTCCCCCGCTGCGAATGCGCATACGCCCATCTTGAGGTAACCGCCGCTCGGCAATGTCCATATCTGAAAGAATCTTGATTCGGCTTACAATGGCTGCGTGGAAGCGACGCGGCGGCGCATTCACCTCATGAAGCACGCCATCAATACGATAGCGCACGCGCAACATGCGCTCAAACGGCTCGATATGGATATCGGAAGCCCCATCCTGAATGGCCTGGTTAATGATCAGGTTCACCATCTGGATGACGAACTCTTCCTTCGCCATCTTTTGGAGGTCGGCGATATCCAGGCTCTCCTCGTCTTCGGTAACGGCGCGCTCGGCCTCCTCAACGCCCTGTATCATGCGCGACATGTAACTCTGCTCACACACGCGGCGTATGTCGGTAGCCGAGGCCAGCATGGGGGCAATGTCGAGACCGGTAAGCAGATGGAGATCGTCAATGGCCTGAATATCTAGCGGATCGGCCATCGCCACCACAAGCCTCTCCTCGTTGCGCCGAATGGGAATGAGCAGGTGACGGATAGCAAACTCGCTAGGAACCATCTTCAAAACTTCTTGGTCGGGTGGCTCTTGGTTCAAATCTACCAGGGGCACTTCGAGTTGACGTGAAAGCGTTTCAAGCAACCGGGCCTCTGAGATCGCCCGCATCGAGACGAGTATCTCTCCAATCCGCCTACGGCTCTCCCCGCGCTGCTGTTCGGTTAAAGCCATATTGAGCTGGTCTGGAGTAATGGCTCCCTCTTCCACCAATAAGGTGCCCAAAAGGGCCCGTTTTAACTTTAACAAGGTCGTGCTCCTCTTTCTTTTTCACACCCTACAGACGCACACACGCAATTCAACCGTCATATTTGACGCACAAGTCCTTCACGAGTTTCGGTCATTTTTCAACTTAGCGGATGAAGCCGTGAACGTGGATAGGGGTGTCTTCGCATAATGCCCTCAAGGACATTCACATCCATACCGATACTTACATACCTTCTCCAGATTTAGGCTATGAATAAAGCCTATGGCGTCATGACACAGACCGAGTAAACAACACACTAATGAAAGGATATCCCATGAAAGGAATCGTATTTAATCTCCTCGAAAGCGTCGTATGTAGTCAGTTTGGCGAAGATACATGGGACGATATTTTAGAGGAAAGCCAGGTACACGGTGTTTATACCACTCTTGGCAATTACCCTGATGATGAGCTATTCCAGATCGTTTGTGCAGCCTCCAAAATCCTGCACATATCACCCCACGAGGTCATTCGATTTTTCGGTCAAAAATCTATCCCGCTTATGGCAGCCGCCCATCCAGAGTTTTTTTCCGCTCACAACAATACACGCTCTTTTATCTTAGCATTAAATACTATTATCCATCCTGAAGTTCGAAAGCTCTACCCTGGTGCTCAAGTTCCCGTCTTTGAGTTTGACACAAGCTCGTCCAACAAACTCATCATCACATACTCATCTCCAAGAAAGCTTTGCGCCTTCGCCCAAGGCCTTATCGAAGGCACTGCGGAGTATTTCGGCGAGACAATTGACCTTCAACACCTCGTCTGCATGCACCGGGGCGATTCGAATTGTGTTCTTCAAGTCGTTTTCAACACCACCTCTGCTAACGGGAAGGAAAAATGACGACAATGCTAACCCTATTAGAAGCGCAACAGCAGATCGAGCGACTTCAAAAAAGGCTAGAGCGAGAGCGCCTCGCGCGTAGAGAAGCAGAAACCATCGCGGAGAACGGGTTGAGACAGCTTTACCAAAAGCAAAAAGAGATTGAACTTCTTCAAAACGTGGCCATTACGGCAAACGAGGCTAAGTCGTTTGCTGGTGCACTCGAAAAAACTCTGCTTTTAATGTGCCAACATATGGATTGGCCTGTGGGGCATGTCTACCTACCCGATATCCAAAATAGCGACCAGCTAATCTCTTCTTCAATCTGGTATCTGCATGTTCCTAATCCAGAATATTATAAAGACTTTTGTGATAGCGTACAAAGGTCTCCGCTAGAGATCGGAGTAGGCTTACCGGGACAGGTTTTAGCAACCGGCAAGCCCTTCTGGGTCTCGGATATATCTCAGTGTACGAAGTGTCCTCGTGCCTGCCTTATCCTTCGCCATGGTTTTCGATCGGGCTTTGCCTTTCCGGTTCATGTGGCAGGCAAATGCCATGCGATTCTCGAGTTTTTCTACGGTGACACCAGCGTCCCAGACCCGAAGCTTATGGAGCTTACACAACATATTGCCACCCAGCTTGGCCGTGTTGTAGAGCGCGAGCTCGCTACCCAAAACATACAACACTTGGCATATCATGACACATTAACGGGTCTTCCAAACCGTCGCCTCTTTCAAGATAGACTACACATCTCACTAGCACAATGCGCCCGTCATAAACGCGAAATGGGGGTTCTTTTTCTTGACTTGGATCGTTTCAAAGTTATTAATGATAGTATGGGGCACCACAACGGCGATGAACTCCTCCGACAAGTCGCTTCTCGCCTTGTTGGGTGCGTCCGTGAAGGCGATACCGTATCTCGGTCTGGCGGTGACGAGTTTGTGGTTCTATTGCCCGAAGTCAGCGGCCTTGAGGATATTCATGACGTCGCTAACCGCATCCTATCAGCCATGCAACCTCCGTTTCGAATAGACGAACAAGAAGTCTTTGTCACCTTTAGTATTGGTGCTAGCGCGTATCCCTATGCCGGTACCGATGCGGAAACACTGCTAAAAAATGCCGATTTAGCCCTCTATAAGGCCAAGCAACGGGGACGTAACTGCTATGAGATGTTTACCCCTCAGCTCGCCACTCAAGCTCAGGCGACTCTACAACTCGAAACAAATTTGCGAAAGGCTTTGGCGAACCACGAATTTTCTGTCTATTATCAACCGCAAGTAGATACTCTCACCGGTAAAATCATTGGAATGGAGGCACTTGTCCGCTGGCAACACCCCAATCTAGGGATAATTCCACCCCATGAATTTATTCCGTTGGCAGAAGAAACCGGTCTGATTATCCCCCTAGGAGCTTGGGTGCTACGTACCGCGTGTCACCACGCCCACCTGTGGCATTCAAAGGGACACCAACTTCGGGTCTCTGTAAACCTATCGCTGCGCCAGTTCCAGCAGGCTGACCTCGTAGATGAAATAAAGAAAATCTTGGTAGAGACTCAGCTCGATCCCAACCTCCTAGATTTGGAGATAACCGAAAGCGTTGCGATATCAAATATGGAGCGCACTATGCAAATATTGCAGGCGCTCAAAAGGCTTGGGGTACATCTTTCTCTAGATGATTTTGGAACCGGCTACTCTTCACTCAGCTCGCTCTCTCTTCTCCCCGTTGATACGGTGAAGATTGATAAGTCCTTCATTCAAGGTTTGCAAACAGATCCGCGCAACGCAGCGATTGTGGAGACGATTATTCATATGGCTCGCAATCTGCAACTTCACGTCGTTGCAGAGGGAGTGGAAGTTCCCCAACAGCAGCAGTTCCTCTTAGAGCACCGCTGTCACACCATACAAGGCTATCTCTATAGCAAACCACTTACCGCACAGGCTTTTGAAGACTTCCTTAACGATCAGGCTAGCAACTCTTTACCCCGAGCGGCTTAGCGAGGCAGGTATCTGAAGGGTGGGAGTGAAATTTCACTCTCACCTCCTGGCATTTAACTAAAAGAACTCCCCCTCACGCAGAACCCTTTTTCAAGTCGGTTGACAAGGAAGAGTTTAGCAAGTAATCTCCTATAGGCTTTACCGACAAGCTTTGAGAGGAAAATGGAGATGAAAATCCGCTTTATATTGTCATTCGGAGCCATCCTGCTCTGCGTAGGCCTGTGCATAAAACCGTTTTCTGCACAGGCAGAAACGCCCCAAGAATGGGTGGCTCTCGGTCAGCGTGTCCACGGGGCGTTCGGCTCCTACGTGGCCCTCGGCATACGCATCGGCTTAGATGCTCTCCGTCGCCTGCATGCCCGACGCACCGAGGTGGAGGTAACCTACCAATCGGGTCTTAAAGCGCCCTGTCCTTGCGTTGCCGACGGCATTATGCTGGCAACCGTCGCCACTCCGGGGCGGGGCACACTCCACGTGCTTTCTGCGCGGGCCGATCAGCCTGTCTTTGGAATCGCCACAATCACCGACATACGAACTAAACAAACGCTACGCTACGTCATCCCGGCATCGGCACAGGCATTTCTCGACCGATGCAATCGGTTTAGCCCCCTGAAACGCTATTGGGCCGTCATGAAAGCCAATCCGAGTTCTCTCTATCAAGTAACGCTTCTACGTCCTACCAAATCCACAAAAACCCCACCATCCAAATCGCACCCCACAGCACATGCCAAGGTACAACCTTAAGGCCGATGCCAAAACCGTATCTCCTTGACAAATCCGCCTCCAGTGTGCCATATTTAAAGCGACGCTGCGGGGTGGAGCAGCCTGGTAGCTCGTCGGGCTCATAACCCGAAGGTCGCCAGTTCGAATCTGGCCCCCGCTCCCTTTCCTGAACGGAGCTTGCCCTAAGGCAGGCTCCGTGAATTCGTTTGATTCGACCAACTTCGCTTCAATCCTCCGCTCTTCGCGTTGGCAGGAATCCCCTCTTCGATGTCGAACCCAAATAAAAACACCACGTGAGAGGGCCTTATGGCGATGCTAAAAATACTTCCTATCGGCAGCCTCAGTCTTTTGCTCGTACTCACCTCCACAGCCTGCTTGGCGGCGATGAACCTCTATGTGGCACCCAACGGAAACGACAACTGGTCAGGCCACCTTCCTTATCCCAATCGTGCTCATACAGATGGGCCTTTCGCGACACTTGGGCGAGCACAGCAGGCCGTACGCGCTTTCAAAAAGGAGCACCCTACCCTAAAAGAAGGTGTTACCATATGGCTAGAAGGGGGTCGCTATGAACTGCACCAAACTTTTGCCCTTACATCGGAAGATGGAGGAACCGCCCAAGCGCCAATTCGCTATGCCGCCTGGCACCGGCAGACCGTCTCCATTACCGGTGGGAAGCTTATCTCGCATTGGCAACCGGTAACCGACCCCCATATTCTTGAGCGTTTGCCTGAAGCCGCGCGTGGTCATGTGCTTCAATGTGATCTACGCAGCCAAGGCATTCAGGACTTTGGGCAGCTAACCCGACGCGGTTTTGGTCTACCTATCGTTCCCGCTCCGTTGGAGCTGTTCTTTCGTGGAGAGCCGATGCAGCTCGCCCGATGGCCCCTCCACGGCTATGCGACGATCACCGCCACTCCGGCCGGCCCTCAAGGCGGTGAGTTTGGTTATGAGGGCGACGAGCCATCACGCTGGAGCAACGATCAGGACGTATGGGTACACGGCTACTGGACGTTCGACTGGGCCGATAGCTACGAAAAAATCGCCTCCATTGATACGGCGAAGCACCTCATCCACACCGTCCCGCCTCACGGCGTCTACGGCTATCAGATTGGTTCACGCTGGTATGCGTTGAATATCCTCGAAGAGCTTGCCGTGCCGGGTGAGTACTACCTCGACCGGGATACCGGCATTCTCTATTTCTGGCCGCCCGACCCTATCCACAAAGGGGATACGGAGGTTTCGATTCTCACAACTCCGCTCATCACTCTAACCGACGCCTCTCATGTGATTTTAGATGGCCTCACCATTGAGTGCGGACGCGGCTGCGGTGTGCAGATAGTGGGTGGAGACCACAACCTCCTAATCCATTGCACTCTCCGCAATTTCGGAGAATACGCCGTAAGCATCGGAGATGATACGCAGAATTACCAGAATGCTATCTATGCAAATACACTCCTTAATCGCCAAAGTGGGTCTCATAACGGCATTGAAGAGTGTGCCATCTACAACACCGGCAGCGGAGGCGTGTTTCTAGGTGGTGGCGACCGTCAAACGCTCACTCCGGGGGGCAACTTTGTGATCGGATGCACCATCCACGACTACAACCGTTGGGACTTCACCTACCGCGCCGGCGTCAATATAGATGGAGTTGGCAACCTCATTGCCTATAACGCCATCTACAATGCCCCTCATAATGCCATCTTGCTCTCCGGCAATAACCACCTCATCGAGTTCAACGATATTCACGACGTCTGTCTCGATACCGGCGACGCCGGAGCCTTCTATATGGGACGCGACCTCAGCATGCGGGGGAACACCGTTCGCTATAACTACTTCCACAACATTGAACCCCACATTCAACGGGCAAACGCCTTTGAGGGAGTTCAATCGGTCTATCTCGATGACTGCGCCAGCGGCACCACCGTCTACGGAAATATCTTCTTCCATGCCGGCTGTGCCGTGATGATCGGCGGTGGACGCGATAACACCATAGATAACAATCTCTTTCTCGATTGCGACCCCGCCATTCATGTAGATGCGCGCGGCCTCAGTTGGGCAAAGGACTGGTTTAACGGTAAAGACCCCATCCTCATTTCACGCCTTGAAGCCGTTCACTATAACCAGCCCCCCTACAGCATTGCCTACCCACACCTGGCCAACATCCTGCAGGACGACCCGGCCGTGCCGAAATACAACACCATCATCCACAACATCTGTGCGGGTGGCACCTGGATTCGGTGGCTCGACGGCATGAACGACCACATCGTCACCGTTCAAGACAATTTGGTGACCACCGATCCGGGCTTTTTAGACCCTCTGGCCCCCGAAAAACGGGGTTTTGAACTCCTGCCTCGTTCTCCCGCTCTCCATATGGGCTTCCGACCTATCCCATTCAACCAAATAGGGCCGAAAGGCTTTA
>NZ_DATGKU010000090.1:0-1250 GCF_035294505.1 Chthonomonas sp.
GTGTCACCTATGAAATCGATGACGAAGGCACCGTTCAGGCTGACGGGGGTTGTGGTCGCGATGAAAACCACCGCCTCACAAGCATCACCTCAAGCCCAAGGCTAACTGCCAAGAGGACAGCACCAACCCATTGGCCGACCACAATCCCTACAACCAAGTAGATCACGGCTGCGATGATACCGAGCAGACTCCAGAGGAACGCCCCCCGTGGTCTGTCCATTCCGTGATACATTCGTCCGATCTGAAAAGATCCCCACGAGTACACTAGGCCCCCTATAGTCTCGTGAGAAGACAAGAAGTTCACAATTGAATCGAACATCTCGATCACCCTTAGAACGGAGATGGAACATCCGGTACCGGGTGCGCTACGGCAGTGCATGTCTGGTGAGCTGAGATATCTGCCACGGTAGCGGCACCTACGCCAATTGGGCCAGCGGTTTCAGCGAACCCGAGGATTTTGCTCGCTAATGAGCTAAGAAGTTTCGCCAGCGGACTGGCGATCGAAATTGCAGTTCCGTTGACAACTGAAGGGATAGCTGAGTTTGTCGCGACCTTTTTCAATCCGTTAAGCGCCACGAGTTTGCCACCGGTAAGGACCACATTTTCTACCGTGCTCTTACCTGGATTTGGCCCCCATCCCGGAGCCATGGAAAGCACGCTTCCAAACTCGACTACCTTGCCGGGTGTTGATTCGTAAAAGCTATTGATACAAGCCTGCTGTTTATCGGCGATATCTTGAAACACGCTCTTTGGGGGAGTTACCATCCCCGCCTCCGTCACTGCTGGCGGAGGGGCTGTTGGCGCCGACTGCTGGGTGTCTGATAGCCGGCTCGGGAGAGAGACGAAAATCGGCATCACGTCTGGAGGCGCTGACGCCGTCACCGTAACGCTGCCGCCGAAGCCGCCTTCGTAACATGCTCCATTCTCATCTTCCACTGCATTACCCTCCGCATCAAACGTGCACATCCCCAACGGATCCACCAGCGCTGATGCCAATCATTTTAAAGAACCTGCTATCCCCGCCAGGACTGCTTTGCCCACACGCTGCAAAAAGTTGATACAACGTATGTTTCGTCTCTGTCTTTGGGGCAACCTCCGCGATCAATCTTGCGTCTTTACGTTCCGCAGCAGAAGAAATGCTATAACGGCGAAGCCGAAGCATGCTGCACCCATTGACCACTGGTGGAAGACAGTCGCGCCGATAAAACACCGAACCGCAATGATGCTTGCTACACCTCCTGCTACGCTCT